>JAEUQZ010000453.1 GCA_016788965.1 Anaerolineae bacterium
CATTACCGAATCTATGGACGGGTGGACTTTCTACGGTTTTATGAAGGATGTACGCCAGGTTCTCTATGATGCGCGGTACGATCTACCAGCCGTGGTCGTTGGTGACTACGGGCTTTACTTCGATTTTTATCCAGACTCGTGGATTCACGAAGCTGAGTACCGGCCGTATCTGGATATCCTGGAACTGGAGGGACAGATCGACGCACCGATTGCACAGATCGAGTGGGGACAGCCGATCTTCTATGATGAATACCAGTTGACCAACACCGATACGATGTGGCCGTGAGGTGACATCCAACACAGCGGGCAGATCAATCGGTGAGGGGGAGGCCGGCGGGGAGATAGACGCGGAAGGTCGTGCCTGTGCCCAGGGTACTTTCGACCTCGATGCGGCCTTTGTGCATATCAACGACGCGCTTGACGATGGCAAGGCCGAGGCCCGTGCCGGGGATTTTGGCCGAGCGGGAGCGATCCGAGCGGAAGAAACGGCCAAAGATGCGGTCGAGATCGGCGGGGGCGATGCCCATGCCGGTATCGGTGATGGTGAAGACCAGTTTGTGATCGGCCAGGCGGGTCGAGAGGGTGATGCTGCCGTGGTCGGGGGTGTAGAAGATGGCGTTCTCCAGGAGGTTGCCGACGACGCGGTAGAGTTCATCGTGGTTGGTGAGCAGCGGGGGCAGTCCCGGCTCCAGGATGACGGTGAGGGTCTGGGATTTGCGGTCGGCTTCAGGGCGGAGGTTGTGGACGGCCTCGCTGACCAACTGGTTGACCTCGACGGATTCGAGGGTTTCGGTGGAGAGTTGGGAGGAGTGATCGAGGCGGGAGAGGGTGAGGGTATCCTGGATGAGTCTACCCAGGAGGGCAACCTGTTCCTTGATGACCTCGATCTTTTCTTGCTGGCGGTCGGGGTCGGTGTATTTTTCGAGGAGGTAGACGCTGCTGTTGATGACGGTGAGGGGCGTCTTGAGGTCGTGGGACATGTTGCCGATGAATTCACGCAGCAGGGCGATGCGCTCGCGTTCGAGGTCGAGTTCCATGCGCTGTTTTTCGGCCTGGCGGAGGTCGGTGACATCCTGGGCGACGCCAACGTAGGCGGTGACGCGCCGGGTGACGGGATCGAGGATGGGTTTGCGGGTGAGGCGGATCCAGCGGACCTCGCCGGATTTGCGGCGGAGGCGGTACTCCCCCGTGACGGACTCGCCAGCGAGGACGCGGGCCACATCGCTATCGCGGCGGGGAAGGTCTTCGGGATCCATGACGGCGCTGATGTCGCCAGCGCGGATCTCAGAGGGATGGTAGCCGAGGACTCGCTCAATCGAGTCGGTGACCCAGACGCGCTGGACGCTGCCATCGGGCATGACCTGATGGTAGTAGGCGTAGTCGGAGATCATGTCGGAGATCATGCGGTAGCGTTCTTCGCTGCCGCGGAGGTTGGCGTAGAACTGGGCGCGGGTGATGGCGAGGGTGATGTGTTCGGCGAGTTCCTGCATGATCCGCAGGTCGTCTTTGGTGAGGACGGATCCGGCGAGGGTCTGGACATCGATGACGCCGATGACGGTCTGGCGGTCGATGAGGGGCAGACTGATCTGGGAGACGATGGGGCCGAACATGTCCAGGTAGTCGGGATGGGCGCGAGCGTCTTCGGCGAGGATGGCGCGGCCGGTCCGCACGGCGAGGCCGGCGATACCCTTACTGACGGGGATTTCCAGCGCGGGATGCTCCTGGCCGGTCTGGTGCTGGAGCTTGAGGACATTCTCATCCATCAGGTAGAGGCTCACACGAGGGTAGCCAAAAGTTTCGGCGACGGCTGAGACGATCTGACGGACGAGGGGCTGAAGCTCAAGCTCACGGGCGACCAGGGTGCGGACGTGGGCGAGCAGCGAGAGTTCCTGGGCCTGGCGCTGGGAGGCGGCCCAGAGGGCACGGTAGCGGACTTCGCTGTGCTTGAGGGCCTCTTCGGCGCGTTTGCGGTCATCGATGTTGAGGCCGGTGGCGATCACGCCGATGATGCTGCCATCACGATCCAGGAGCGGGAAGCGGCTGGTCATGACCCACATGCGGCGGCCAGCCGCATCGACCATCCATTCTTCTTCTTTGAGGATGGGCTGACCGGTGGCGAGGACGGATTCGTCCTTATCGGAATAAAGGCGGGCGATTTCCGGGGTGAAGAAATCGGAATCGGTCTTGCCGATGACATCACGGGGGGATTGGCAGCCGCGAATGAGGGCGGCCTCGTGGTTGCAGATGAGGAAGCGCCCTTCCCCATCCTTGATGTAGACGAACTGCGGCAGGTGATCGATGAGGTTGAAGAGAAGCTGGCGCTTCTGCAGAAACACCTGATCGATCTGGACGCGGGCAGTGACATCATAGGCCAGGATGAGGCGTGCTCTGCGGCCACCGTAGTCGATATCCTGGGCAGAAACTTCGACATCGATCAGGCTGCCATCTTTGCGGCGGTGTCTCCAGACTTCGGGGAGAGAGTAGGCACTGGCATAGGCGGAGATGGCTTCGAGTTGGCGAGGCAATTCATCGGCGGGTCGAATATCCACTTCCGTCATGGAAAGGAATTCGTCGCGGGAATAGCCGTAGTGCTGGATGGCGGCGTTGTTCACATCCAGGAAGGCGAGGGTCTCCATGTCGGTGATCCACATGGGCTGGGGATTGGAGACGAAGTAGGTGCGGTAACGTTCGTCGAGGCCAACAGAGCGGTTGGACCGAGTTCGCGCCTCGGAGACGGGGCGATTTACGGCCATCATGCCGATGGTATCGCCGGATGCGGAGCGCACCAGACTGACGTTGGATTCGATGCGGAGGCGATGGCCTTCACGGTGAAGCTGGATGACGAGGCCGTTCCAGGAGCCGGTCTGATTCAGGAAGGTGAAGGATTGGTCGAAGGTATCGTCGAGGAAGCGGGTCTGGAGGACATCGGGGAGGCGCTTGCCAATGACTTCGGCAGCACCCCAGCCGTAGAGACGTTCGGCGGCCGGGTTCCAGACACCAATCACCAACGATGTATCCACCCCGATGATCGCATCGGAGAGGAGATCGATCAGATTCGCCGGAAGCCCGAAGCGTTCGGCCAGGGCGATTGAATCCATCGTCCAGGAAGCCACCGATTATTGCGTCCTGTATTCTTGGCTACTCCCGATTATAAAGGGATTCTGCTGGCGCACACGTGGAGTTTCTATGAAAAGTATGTGAAATAAGTACCAAGATGATTTTCCGGGGTTCGTTTACGGGGGTGGGAATTTCTGATACACTACGAATGAAGAGCATTTCTCGACATCGGGCCGGGAATATCCGACCGTTGGAGGAGGACAAAGACATGACCAACACCAATGGCGCTGGCGAGACCGTGCAGGATGTGGCACGGGATGTCGCCGAAGAACTGAGCGAAATGGGGCGCGATCTGCGGAAGAAGGGCAACGAAGTCCGCAAGGAAGCGGTGAAGCAGCTCCATACGGCGGCGGAAACGATCCGCCGGGAAGCGCGGGAAGCGACCAAAGACCGCGAGGCTCACAAGGCCGCTGACGAGGTGGCGCGGGGGCTGGAGAAAGCCGCGACGTATCTGAATACGCATTCGCTGGAAGATATGGGGGTGGAGGCGCAGCGGGTGGTCAAGCGCAATCCGCTGCGGACGGTGTTCATCGCGTTCGCCATCGGTTTGCTGCTGGGAATGTTCCTGCGCGGCGACCGGGATTAGGCGAATCGAACCGCCAAGTCCCAATGAAATGGCGTCGCACCCAAAGGCGAAAGCTTCAATACGAATTGAACCGCCAAGATACGGTGTTGAAAGTCAAGTAGGAAGTTGTGCCTCAAGTGACTTGAAATAGAAATCGGGATC
>JAEUQZ010000454.1 GCA_016788965.1 Anaerolineae bacterium
TTGCTGTCGCTGGTCAGTTCAAAGCCGCCGCCTGTCGGCTGCAAGTAGTAGCGGCGGCCTTCGATATACAGGTTGCGGAGTTCCAGACGGTCGAGGCGGGGGCGGGTGGCTTCGGCCAGCGCCCGCAGGCAGGCATTGGGCGTGGCCTGGACGGTCAGGGTCACAGTGGGGTGAGTCACCCAGAGCCGCTCCAGGACGCGATCTAGCAGGGCGCGCAGTCCGCTCATGCGACTCGATCCGCGATCACGGCAATGCGTTCCAGGTAGGCATTCTGCATGAAGCTGTAGTCATCGCAGGTGATGAGGGTCATCTGCTCGGTCGTGGTCGGGTACAGCACGGTCAAATCCTGCGGCTCGACCCAGCGCACCTCGCGCACACGGTAGCGCTGCTCGCGCCCGCCCTGCATCAGGATGATCGGATCACCGGGCGTGAGCTGGTCTATTCCGGCGAAGATACCGGGGCGGCCGTCGGACAACTCGGCGTGGCCGGCCAGCCCGATGTTGCCGGGACTGCCGAACCAGGCCGTGCCCTCCAGGTGGCCGACGTTGCTCCCCAGGGCGCTGACATCCCAACTGACTGACCCTAGATAGACCGCGACCACATTGGCGTTGACGCCTGCCGTGGGGATGAGCAGCGACGCCAGCGGCACGGCCGTTGGAGCCGCCTCGGTCGCTGGCGCGGCAGTTGGCGGCGGCAGCGTAGGAGCCAGCGTCAGGATGGATCGGAGCGTGGGCGGCGGCGCGGCGGCGGGCCGATTCTGGATTCGGTCGGCAGCTATGAAGGCCGCGCCCAGCAACGCGCCCAGGATGACCATCCTGATGAGGGTGGCGGCGGGATTGGCGCGGCGGTAGGCAGGCAGACGGCGGCGATACATGTCGCGGTCGTTTCTGAATTAGAATGACGGTAGATGTCTTGATCGATACGATTATAACTGAATTGCGCGAGAGGCTCGACGCTGATTAGAACTCTGTTACCTATCGCCACGGCACTGACGCTGGCCGCCCTGGGCCTGATCCTGCTGATCCGCCCGGTGGGGCGCTTGATCCCGACCGGGCAGCTTGCCCCGCTGATCTGGTATGCGCCGCGTCAGGCGACCGATTTCAGCCAGGCGCTCTACCTCGTCGATCTGGACCGGCGGCTGGCGGCCTGGCTGTTCACCGCCTCGTTCGGGGTCGAGTACCCCTCGCTCGCGCCCGACCAGGAGCGCATCGCCTACAACCGCTTCGAGAACGGCTGGCGGCTGCACATCCTGGATTGGTTCACTGAGGAGGATCAGGCACTGGAGGACGGCTTCCTGAACGGCTCGTTCCCGGCCTGGTCGCCGGATGGAACGCGGTTGGTTCAAGCCGTCCGCTACGGCGGTATGCAGATCATTGACCCGGACGACAGCACATTCCGTCAGCTCACCGATGACAGCCTGTTCGATTACACGCCGGCCTGGTCGCCGGACGGCCGCTGGATCGCCTTCGGGGTCAACCAGAACCTCTATGCCGTCGCCAGTGATTGTCAAACGGACTGCCGCCAGCAGGCTGTCCAGATCACGGCTCAGTCTGGGGGGCAGGCTTATCCAGCCTGGTCGCCGGATGGGAAGTTCGTCGCCTTCCTGAGCAGTTTGTCCGCGCAGCCGGCCATCTTTGAACTGTATCTGATCGATACAGACTGTCTGGAAGAGGGGCAAGATGCCTGCGCCCGGCAGAATGCCCTGCGGATCGAACTGGGCTATCCCGGCCTGCAAATCATCCTGAATCAGATTTTCTGGTCTGCCGACGGCCGTTATCTGATTTTCCAGGGTACGACGCCCATCGAGATCGGTTTCTACCGCATCCCGGCCGCCTGTTACAACCGGGCACAGGGCTGCCGGGCGGAATGGATTTTCGACCTGCGCGACCTGCCGGGATTCTGGGTGGGGCCATGATGCGGCGCGTGATGATCCTGCGGCTGGCCGCCGGGTTGAGCGCGGTGTGGGCGCTCGCCACGGTGGGCCTGCTGGGAATCGCGCCGGGTTTGCCGCGTGGCTCCGGCGAACTCTTGTATGCGGCCGCGCCGCAGTACGGCGTCCCTCAAACGGATTTGTACCGCCTGGACATCGACCGCGGCCTGACCTTCCGGCTGACGGACAGCCCGTCCAGCGAATTCCACCCGGATTGGTCGCCGGATGGGGAACGCATCGCCTTCGTCTCCGAACGCGACGGCAACCGCGAAATCTACATCATGAACGCCGACGGCTCGGATGCCCGCCGTCTGACGCGCCCTCCCGCCGCCGATACCGCGCCGGCCTGGTCGCCGGATGGGGAGCGCATCGCCTTCGTGACCGAACGCTTCGGCTACACCGAGATTATGGTGGTGGAAGCCAGCGGAGCCAACCTCACCCGGCTGACCGACAACAGCCGCCTGGATACCAACCCGGCCTGGTCGCCGGACGGTGAGCGCATCGCCTTCGCCTCCGACCGGGATTCGCGCTGGAACGCCAACATCTACGTCATGGACGCGGACGGAGCCGATGCCCACGTCCTCCAGGCGACGCCCGCCAACGACTGGTCACCGGCCTGGTCGCCGGACGGGACGCGGCTGCTGTTCGTCTCCGATTTCGGCAGCATGGCGGTCATCCTGGCCGACCTGAGCGGCGGCCCCAATCGCCCGCTGTTCACCAACAACTACGCCGGGTTAGATACGCCGGTCTGGTCGCCGGACGGACGGTCTATCGCTTTCATGTCGGTGTCCAGGGAAGGGCAGATGCGGCTGGTGGTGATGGATGCAGCCTGCGCCGACTGTCCGCCGACGATGCTGCCCATCGGTTCGCGCTTCATCCTCGACCCGCGCTGGAAGCCGTAGGCTGTCCTGGCTCCATGTGGTTATACTGAGCAGGAAATCTACACCTACAATGCTGGCCTCTGTGATCTACGCTATCCGAAAGGACAACCCCGCATGTTCACGCCTGAAGAACGCCGCGCCATGATCGAGCGGCTGCGCCGCTTCCCGGACGAGTTGGAGGCGCTGGTCGGCGGCCTGGACGAGCGCCAGCTTCGCACCGCCTTCATCCCCGGCGAATGGAGCGTCGCCCAGAATGTGCATCACCTGGCCGACTCGCACATGAACGCCTTCATCCGCACCAAGCTGATGCTCACCGAGGACAACCCGACCTTTAAGCCCTACGACCAGGATGCCTGGGCGCTCACGCTGGACTACACTCCGCCGATCAGCGAGTCACTGTCGATCCTGCGGGGACTGCACGCCCGCTGGTGCGCGCTGTTCGAGAATCTGACCGACGATCAGATTGTCCGCCCCGGCCTGCATCCCGAACTCGGCCCGTACCGCATCGATCTGATCCTCCAGGGTTACAACCGTCACTGCGACGCCCACCTCGACCAGATTCAGCGCACGCTGGCCGCCGATCCGCAGCGGTGATCTGGCTCATCGGGGCAGTCCGCCGCCCGGCGCTGCCCTATCACAATCTTCACAATCGCTGCCTCGAAATACCTAAATCGTAAAAAATCTGCGCTGCGATAACCTCAAGGCAATGCTATATCCATTCTGGCTATAATCTTCTCATAGGATAAGCAATGTGGCACAGGCCATACGGATGTGAAGGAGTATCAATATGTCCGATGTCAAAGTGCTGGATAACGAATTTGCGACCCTCGTTTTCCACGAAGAGCAGAAGATCGTTCACCATACTTTCCACAAGCCCATCGGCGGCGATGACTTCCGCGCGGTGCTGAACAATGGTGTCGAAATGATGCGAAAGTATGGGGCGCACAAGTGGTTGTCGGATGACCGCAACAACAGCGCCCTGTCCGATGCCGATACCGAGTGGTCGAAGACGAACTGGTT
>JAEUQZ010000455.1 GCA_016788965.1 Anaerolineae bacterium
TACCGCTGGGAGAAGGGGAGCCAAGTCCCTCTCCCAGGCGTACTCGCCGTTCGGGAGAGGGATTTAGGGTGAGGGCATAATAGGATGTGCATCTCGTGAGCGAGCGCCCACGATTGTTGACAAACCCCGCCCGTCTGCTGTAGAGTGTGTCACATGTCGGGGATTGTCCTCTGGCAATGGTTTTGAGCGAAGAACACCATGCACTTGTGCGCGTGTTGTTGTCTGAGGCAGGGACGTTAACCGAGCTTCAGACGGCGATTTTCTAGACATGGCCTGACGGCCAGCAGAACGACTGAAGCGCGGAGCGTCCCTGACGGGCAGACGCAGCCGCGCTTTTGTTTTCTCTGCTGGCCGTTTCGTTTATTGGTGAATTGTAATGAGGATCACTGGATTGGTATGGCACTTCCGAAATTCGATCTCCAACCCCTGCCGCACCTGGATATATCCGGCATCGAGAGCTTGATCGGCAATACCCCCCTGCTCAGCTTCCGGCGCATCACCGCCCATCTGCCCGATGAGGTGCAAATCTTCGCCAAAGCCGAGTGGATGAATCCCGGCGGCAGCGTCAAAGACCGCGCTGCGGCCAACATCATCCGCCAGGCCGAGCACAGCGGGGCGCTCACCCCGGATCGCATCCTGCTGGACAGCACCAGCGGCAACACCGGCATCGCCTACGCCATGATCGGCGCGGCCAAAGGCTACCGCGTCAAGCTGTTCCTGCCGCGCAACGCCAGCCCGGAACGCATCGCCATCCTGCGGGCTTACGGCGTCGAGATCGTCTTCACCGACCCGCTGGAAGGCTCCGATGGCGCGATCCGTGCCGTCCGCGAACTGGCCGCCGCCGAACCGGAGCGCTACTTCTACGCCGACCAGTACAACAACCCGGCCAACTGGCAGGCCCACTACCAGACGACCGGCGTCGAAATCTGGCGGCAGACGCGCGGAACCGTCACCCACTTCGTCGCCGGGTTGGGCACGAGCGGCACATTGATGGGAACCGGACGCCGTTTGAAAGAATACGACCCGGCGGTGCAGATCATCTCCTTGCAGCCGGATTCGCCTTTTCATGGTCTGGAAGGCCTGAAGCACATGCCCACGGCCATCAAGCCGGGCATCTATGAAGAGACCTTTGCCGACCGCAACCTGGGCATCAGCACCGAAGCCACCCACGCGATGGCGCGGCGACTCGCCCGCGAAGAGGGTTATCTGGTCGGCATCAGCGCGGCCGCGGCCATGGTCGGGGCGCTCCAGCTTGCCGAAGAAGCCGCTGAGCAGGGCAGCCCGGCCGTCGTCGTCACCCTCTTCCCCGACAGCGCCTACAAATACCTGTCCGACAAGTTCTGGTTGGAGTGAGCCTTTAATGACGGCTCTCCATCAGGAAGACCGCACACACCGGAAACCGATGTCGTCAAGGCGGGAATCGGGCCTGTCCGACTGGCGATCCGGCGCGCGCAGAAATGCGGGATCATTGCTGACCCACGATCCGCCGCGCAGCACACGGAAAACAGTCGTGAGATTCCCGGTGTCGGCTTCCCGGTCTTCCGGGCTGTCATAAGGCAGGAAGAGCGAGTTCATCCACTCATACACATTGCCACTCAGATCTAACGCGCCCACCCAGGACGCACCCTCCGGGCGGCTGCCCACGGGCGCAGTCTGCTTGCCCGCATTGTTTTTCCAGACAACGGCATTCTCATCCCACGTATTGCCCCAGGCATATTCCCATCCATCGGGGCCTCGCGCCGCGTACTCCCACTCGCGTTCGGCCGGCAGCCTGCCGCCGCGATAGGCGCAGAAGTCCCGCGCTTCAAACCAGTTGATCTTCTCGACCGGGCGCTGATTGCCATCGAACCCGTCCAGACCGCTCCTCGCGCCCCCGATGCGCTCGAAGTCCGCCTGAGTTACTTCGGTCTGGTCGATCCAGAATGGCTCGTCGAAGCACTGCTGAGTGACTGGCTGTTGATCGGTCGCGCTCGTATCGCTGCCCATCATGAAGCATCCCGGCGGAACCAGCACCATCGGCACGCCGTCATCGAACGTGTGAACCACAGGCGTCCAGGCAGTATTGCCCTGCTGGTAGTCATAGGCTGCCGCCTGGGCATAAGCCGCTTGCAGCGTGTCCGGCGTCGGCGATGGAGTCGGCGTGGGTATGGCCGTCAGTGTTTCTTGGGCGTCACGGGTCTGCCGGGCCAGAGCCGCAGCTTGCTCCGTCTCGAAGGCGCTCCGCGTCTCAACCGCCGCCTGCGTCGCCATGAAGATAGCATCCACTGTCCCCTGGACATCGACAGCGGGCGTCGCCTCGGTCGGCGCGGTCGTCTCCGTCGCCTGTGCAGCCGCAACCTGTGTCGTTGGCGAAGGCTGCGCCGGATTGTTGATCTGCGGCAGCACCACCCCGAAAATCACCACCGCGATGATGAGCAGCCCCGTGACCAATCCGCCAATCACCGCCGGACGTGACATCCCCGCCGGCGACAGACGCAGCCTGCTGCCCCCTTTGAGCCGCTGGCCGATCTCTGCCGGGTCGAAGTCGTCACCGTTCTGGCGCACATACGCCTGCCATTCACGCCGTGCCCGGTCGAGTGTCGCCGCGTCCGCCGTCAGATCGATCAGCGGAGCGTAACTGGTCAGGCGGGCCAGCCACGCATCGCAGTCCGCTCCCCACTCGTCGAAATCAAGCTGCTTGATATTGCGGAGACGCTGTTTGGCCGCTTCAAATTCCTGGTTGTTCGCCAGCCGCAGCGCTTCCTGGAACTGGTGGATGAGGCTCTTGCCGCCCTTTTCCGGCTCTGGCGGGCGCGGCGCATCGATATCCTTGTGGAGCTGCCACTCGATGGCGCTGTAGGCCTGGTTGATCTGCGCCAGGGTGTGCGCCGGATCGCCTTTGTAAATGAGCCACTGGCCGCGCGGTGGCAGGTCGCTGGGGAGCGCCAACCCGGACGCATCCCCGATGATGAACGGCAGGATCGGCCGCTGCCGGTCACTGGCGTACTTCAGTTCCGCCAGACAGTAAGCCGACTGTACCGACTTTTCCGAGACGACGAAGATGAAGACCTCGCACCATTCGATGCGCTTCAGGATGGTCGCCCACCAGTCGGCCATGATCGGGATATCGCCGTCCCACCAGGCCTCATGCCCGCTGGAGCGCAGCAGTTCGACCACCTTGCCCACATCATCTTTGACGCTGCGGGAGTAGCTGACGAAGAAACGCGCCACGATAATTCAGTCTTCTCTTCCAGAAGGATAGTGCGCCAATTATGTATTGCGCGGATCATCTCCGCAAATCACCCACCCTCTTGCAGAGCGTGTCTTCTCCTCCACAAACCCCGCTCAAACCTTCTCCTCGTGACCATCCAGCCGCCGCGCCTCGCATTGTTCAAGCATCCATAAGACACCAAATGGTTTTCCAAAATGTCACCCTTTCCGTCCCATTTTGTGCTATTGTAGGGATACGGAGTGGGTTGGAACATCATGCACCGCGTTCGCCGTAACCCGCCCGTCGCACCTTTACAACCTATTGCCTGCGAATTTCGCAATCCATCGTTGTTGCAAATTGCACGCCGTTGCAACTGCAACAACTGCAACAACTTTTCCTTGCATGTAAGGACTTTGCCGCAATTTGCCATTCCGCAACTGCCGCAACTGCCGCAATTGCCGAAATTGCTGCAACAATTGTCCGGCACGGACGACTTGGACGACATTTCGGACGATTCTCAGATTCTCACATTCTCATTCTTATCATTCTTATCGTTTCGCATCGATCACTGTATTTTTCTATCAACTATAAACTACCTAGATTTTGTGCAAACGGGCAAAAGGCAAGGTCAATTGAA
>JAEUQZ010000456.1 GCA_016788965.1 Anaerolineae bacterium
GCTCGCCGACGCCAGGAACATGCGTGACCTCACGGGCGAACTCCCGCTCGATTTCGGTCTCGTCCTCGAAGTCAGCGATCCTGATGTCAGCGCCGCGCTGGTCAAAGGCATCACCAACGCCGCCGGCATGGCCGAAGAGGTCACCACCTCGACCGAAACCATCGGCGGGACTGAAGCGCTGGTCATCACCGTACCGCCCTCGCGGGATATGCCCTTCCCGGTCGAGATCGTCGTAGCGGGCAACGATGAGGTCTTCTTCATCGGCACGCGCGATGCCGCCCGCGCTTCATTGAATCCCGATGGCGGTCTGACCAGCGATCCTTTCTATCAGGAAGCCTCGGCTTATCTGCTCGACCAGCCCAGCTATGTGCTGTATCTGGCTGGCGACGGTCTGCTGCCCCTGGTGAACGTCGTGGAGATGCAGGGTGGCCGTTCCGGGCGGCGTGATGCCGCTCAACTGGAAGCCGTGCTGAAACTGGTGAGCAGTTCATCGATCACCGCCAGCTACCAGGGCGATGTGGGCTTTGTCCGCGCCGTGCTGACCCTGCCGGAAGGTTAGAACACGTCCGTTGATCCACTGTGTGGGGGATGGAGACCACTTCATCCCCCACAATCTTTTTGTTCGTCAGCCTGATGCTGGTGCTACACTCATCAGAGAAAGCAGCAGATGAGGTCCAATGACGAACCATTCTGAAACAGCTTCCCGGCAGGCCGTCCTGCGCCGAACCTTTGTCGGCGTCATCGTCGGGCTGGTCGCTCTCTTCACGGCCTACTACTGGGTTCACTTTTCTGAAACGCTCCAAAGCATCCGCGCGATCCCGATGCTGCCGGCAGCCGCCGTGGAAGTGCTGCTGGCGTCGGGCGCGGCTGCGCTGCGCGGCCTCCCGGACGTGCTGGCGCTGGCGCTGCTCGCCATCGCAGCCGGCGGTCTTGGTGAAACCGTGCTGACGCGCCTGATGGGTGCGGTTCGCACTGAACCCGACTCGTTCAGCAGCCTGGAGCGGTTGGCCTTGACCAGTATGCTGGGCATGGGGCTGCTCTCGGTCGGCGCGCTGATCCTGGGTATGCTCGGTCTGTACCGGGGAGTTTTCCTGTGGGGGCTGGTGGGGCTGGCTGCGCTGCTGTCCAGGCACGGGATCGGGCGCTGGCTGCGGCTCATGGCCTCACTCAGACAGGCCCGCCCGCGGACGCGCCTTGAAATCCTGCTGGCCGCGTGGGTCGCTTTCATGCTCCTGACTTCCCTCCTGGTGGCCTTAGCGCCCCCGGTGGCCTGGGACGCGCTCACCTATCACCTGGTCGCCCCTCAGCGGTATCTGGAAGCGGGCCGAATCAGCGCCTATGCCGACAATCCTTATCTGGGGTTTTCTCAGGCGGTCGAGACGCTCTACGGCGTCCTGATGAGCCTCTTCGGGCGGGATACCGCCGCCGCGCCGCTGCACTGGTGGTTTGGCGTGCTGGGCATCCTGGCTGTGGCTGGCGTTGCCCGTCGCGTCGCCGACCGATTGGCCGCCTGGACAGCCGTCGCTCTCCTGCTGGGAGCGGTCAGCCTGTGGAGCCTGTTCGGGGAACCGTATGTCGATCTGGCGCTTCTGGCGTACAGCGCGTGCATGGTCAGCCTGCTGAACTGCTGGCGTCTCCGCCGTGAGGACCGGTGGCTGGTGCTGCTGGGCTTGATCGGCGGGCTGGCGCTGGGGGTCAAATATACGGCGGGGGTGTTCCTGGCCGCCGCATTCCTGTATGTGGCGCTGACGCAGCCGCGACGCCTGCTCTGGAACGCGATGCTGATCGGGATTCCGGCCCTGGTGATGTTCGCCCCGTGGATGCTGCGGGGATGGCTGCTGTGGGGTAATCCGGTGTATCCGTTCTTCTTCGGCGGGTTGGAGTGGGACAGCGTGCGGACCACCGCGCTGACGACCAGCGGCTACGGCATGGTCTACAAGGGCACGGCCTGGCAGCTTATCACGATGCCTCTTTCTGCCACCATTTTTGGCATCGAGCACCTGACCGAGTACGATTTCTCCGCCGGGCCGCTGCTGCTCGTCGCTCCGGCGTTCTTGCTGGCCGGATGGCGGACATTGAATGAAGACGCGCGTTCACTGGCGCGTTTGTGCCTGATCCTGCTGGTTCCGATTATCGCTTTCTGGATGTTCACCGCCGCAGGCTCGCGCATTGGGGCACAAACCCGGCTGGTCATCATGGGGCTGCCGGTCTTCGCGCTGCTGGGTGCTGTCGGGCTGTACGGCCTGGCGCACCGACGGCCAGGCAGCCTGGGAGGATTTGCCCGCCTTGCGCTGGCCGGGGCGCTGGTCATGACCAGCTTGCAGGCTGTCTATGGCCTGCGTCAAAGCGGCGTGCTGGATTATCATCGTTCCGCTGATTCGGCAGCCTATCTGGATGCAGCCCTGAGCGTCCATATCGAGGCCATGCGCCACCTGGAAACGCTGCCATCAGATACGCACGTGCGGATGCTCTACGATCCAATGGGCTACTACTGTCCGGTGCAGATCGATTGTATGGCCGACCTCCTGTTCGACTATTGGGGACGTCCGCTCAAACATGGAGCGACTCCCGAACAGGTGATGGAAAGCTGGCGCGCGGACACCGATTACGTCCTGGTCTTCAACGACGGCTTCGCGTTCTGGCTGAATTCAGACCCGCACTTCGCCGCCGAAAATACCCAGCTTCCCGATGCGCTGAAACGCTGGATGGTTCCCATCTGGCAAGATCAGGACAGTCATTACACCCTCTACAGTTGGGCATCCTAGCAGGACTTTTGTCCTACCGATGCCCAGTTTTTACCGAATCTCAATGATTCTCAATGCTTCCCCACTTGACGAGAATCGCAGGCAGCCTTACCTTAATATTGGTTATCGAGATCGTTCATCTGCACTAATCAGGAGAATTCAAAATGCTGTACATGCCGCGTGAAGAAGGTCAGGGCCTCGTCGAGTATGCGCTGATCCTCGTTCTGGTCGCCGTTGTCGTCATCGTCATTCTGGCGCTGCTCGGCCCGGCCATCGGCAACATCTTCTCGAACCTCATCCGCTCCCTCTAGTTTGGAGACGGATACCGGGAGGGGATGGCCGCAAGCCATCCCCTTTTTTATATAGGCTGCCTGGACTCCCTCATCCTGATTTCCGAGCGCAAGTTCATAGCAAGGTTAAGAGCCTATCTATTAGAATATTGCCGGGACTCGTGGATTGTGGGACTGACGCAGTATGGACTCCTTCGATGACGACACCATGGATCGCTACCAGAAAGCACTGCGCGTCGCAGTCAAGAATGATGCCCTGCTCATGATTATGGACACCCTCATCAAAATGGCCGAACTGATGGTCAGCAAAGGCGAGAAGGAACGCGCCGTCGAAATCCTCACGATTGCGCTGCACTACCCGATGCGCCAGGAGACCCGCAGCCGCGCCGAAACCCTCTACGACGACCTGGAGACGGAACTCTGCCCGCGCGTCTTCGCCGATGCCCGGATGCTGGCGCAAGAGGTTACGCTCGACGATCTCATGGCTGCGCTCCTCGGCAAAGCCTGATCGCGCCGCGCCAGCGTAGCGTTTTTCCTCAAACTCCGTTATAGTTTTGTTCTGCCAGATTGGTCTCGCCCTGGACGGTTGGCGTCGGGTGGAAATATGCCCAGTCTCGAAGAACGAACGCGGATCTCGCAGCTCACTTCAACCTATGGCCCCGATGATCCTCCCAAGATGCCCCTGGACTTCGGGGATCTGCTCTCGATCCTCTGGCGGCTGGATAAACACGCCGAGGATACCGCGCGGGTGCGTTACTACCGCCGCTGTGCCGTGTCCCTCGCCGATGGAC
>JAEUQZ010000457.1 GCA_016788965.1 Anaerolineae bacterium
GAGTTCCTGCTGGTAGCCATCGGCGTTGAGGTACTGCTGGAAGTAGCCTTCCTGGTACAACAGGCCGACGCCGATCAAGGGGATGCCCAGGTCGCTGGCGCTCTTGAGGTGGTCGCCGCTGAGGACGCCCAGACCGCCAGAGTAATTCTGCAAGCACTCGGTGATGCCGAATTCCATCGAGAAGTAGGCGATGACCGGACGATCCTTGAGGTCGCCGTAGTGCTTCTCGAACCAGGTGTTGGAGAAACTCATGTAGTCATCGAAGGATTCACAGACACTGCTTAAACTTGCCATGAAGGCCGGATCATTGCAGGCGGCTTCCAGCCGTTCCTGGCTGATCTGCCCCAGCATGGCGACGGGATTGTGGCTGGTCTTTTCCCAGAGGTCGCGGTCGAGGCGACGGAAGAGGGCAATGGAGTCGTGATCCCAGGCCCAGCGCAGATTGTAGGCCAATTCCTGGAGCCGGCGCAGCGGCTCCGGCAGGTTCGGGATCACATTGATCCGCGTCACAGGTTTAATCATTCAGCGAGTCTCCTGACTCAGTCGGTCGAATTGTATATGGGTTGTCGAGCTAACAAGCTCCAGTCTCCGATGGTGAAAAGCATATCAGAAGAGTGCGGGGCTTGGCAATGATCCTTAATACTTCGGAATTTATAGGTGAATTCAAAAGCAACCCTTGCCGGATGCATTCCCCGTGCTTACAATGCCCAACGGGACGCAAGTCCCCTGGGTCTGTTCAAAAGGCCCACTTCGTCAATTGGAGGAGAGAGAGTTCGATGCTGAAAAAACAGCAGCTCAAGAGCAAGCCGGTCTGCAAAGTGACGTTCACCCTGCCCGATTCAGTCAAGGCGGAGTCCGCGTATCTGGTGGGTGATTTCAACAACTGGGACGAGAAGGCCACCCCGATGAAGAAAGCCAAGAAGGGTGGGCAGTTTTCGATCACACTCGAACTGGAGACCGGGCGGGAATATCAGTTCCGCTATCTGGTCAATGGGACGGACTGGCACAACGATTGGCACGCCGACAAGTATGTGCCGAATCCCTTCAGCGGCGACAATTCGGTGGTATCCACCTAAGCTGCGACGGGTCTCGACTCACGAGGCTCAGACTGAACGGGGGCTGCGCGGTCATCGCACAGCCCCCGTTCTTTTTGGGTTATTCACCCTGCGGCTTGGATCGGAGCGTGACGTAATCCATCACGTTGCGGCCGATGCAGCGGCCCTGCTCCAGGCCGCCCTCGATGGCTTCACGGAAGTGGATGCCCCCGTACATGCGCGAAATGGCGGCTTCATAGGCGGCGGCACGGAACGAGGTGAAGGCGCGTTCACGGAAGCCGTGCTTGCGCCCTGAGCGGTCGGTGAAGGCTTCGGTTCCGAACATCCCGGTCAGGACTTCGGCAGCCGCTCCAGAGACGACCGAGTGGCCGGACGGATATTCCGGGAAGCCGGGCGACGCGATCAGCGGACGCCAATCCGGGTCGATGTATTCCTGGATGTAGCTTTCGGGCCGGATCAGGTTGATCTGGTACTTCAACGACCAGGTGGAGATGAAGGCATCGCCAACGGCTGTGCCCACCAGACCGAACATCATCGAGGTCATATCCAGCTTGAGATCAAGCTGATCGGCCAACTGCGCGGCGATGAGCATCCAGTGACCGGCGGGCGTGCCGGTTTCGCCGGGGGTATCGACCCAGTAGCGGGCGGTGTCTTTCTGCTCCGGGGTGAGCTTATCGCCAACGTCCTTGACTTCGAGCGCCTGCTTGTAGAAGGTCGAGTCGGGATCGGTGCTGAAGGCCAGCTTCATCGGGACGGCGCAGCCATCGGCGTAATACAGCGCGAAAGGACGAATCTGACCCCAATAGGGTTCGACGGGTTTCATGCCCGGCGCGGTGAGAACCCACAGGCTGGGATCGCCCGTGGGGATTTCATAGGCCATGTCGCGGGTTTCGGCGAAGTTATCCATGGCGACCCATTCCAGCATGGCCGCGCCGATGCTGTCCCCGAAAGCGGTCGAGCGTTCCAGCACATCGGCCTCGACCTTGCCCGCGCGGGCTTTGATATAGCGCTCGCGCAAGGCTTCGACGGCTTTCAGCGTATCGGGCGAATCGGGGAGCAGGCCAGTGATGAGGGTGGACATCGCGCCATTGGCCGAAGCGATCCAGTCGTATTCCAGTTCGGGATCAGGGTAGGGCATTTCGGGCATGGCGTTGAGCTGGCCGCCCATCGAGAAAGCGTCGGCGATGCCGGGGCGGACGGCTTCGTAGCCGGCGATCCCGGCGTAAGCGTACAGCCGCGACGCCGCCGGAGCGGAGATTTTCTCCGTTTCGGCGCGGTCGTAGAGCAGTTGAATCCAATCCACCAACACCTGCGGTTCGAGTTCGACGGCGGGCGTGCCGGGAATATCGGGAACATCCCCGGCCAGCGAGCGGGATTGATGGGCGGGCAGAAGGGCAAAGCCGAGCAGGACAGTCAGACCGAGGAACAGCAGAGATCGTGGACGTAAACGCAGCATAACTCCTCCTGGGACTGAACAATGGTCTATGCCTATTATAGGCTGTTTCGGGGGTTTGGGGGGCGTGCTGCCTCCTGGAATCCGGACGGCGAATCGCCGTTCAGCCGATGCGTTCGGCGCGGCGGATCGCCAGCGCCAGAATCCACTCGGTCAGCACCGATTGGAACAGGGCGAGGACCAGCAGGGCAATCCCGAACAGGATGGCATAGGGAATGGTCGCCCAGACTTCGCTGTAAAAGCCGAGGTGCAGGAAGGACAGCCCCCAATCGCCGACGGCAGCGAACGCACCCATCAGCCCCCAGGCGGCGGCATCGGTCTGGATGACGCCGGCCAGTTCACCGCGGATGAACTGGGTCGCGCCGATGATGAGGCCGCCGACGATCAAGGCGGCGATGGCGCTGACGATGACCTGGGTCATGGCGCTATAAACGCGCTGCTGAATGTTGACCGAGATGAACAGGCCGATGGCCGCGATCAGGCCGATGCTGGTGATCGGGAGCAGCAGCGCAGCGGTCATCAGGAAGGCCAGCAGCAGCGCCCCGACCAGCGGCGGCACTCTGGGCGTGACATCGTTGAGCAGGAGATCGATATAGCGTCCCTGGAAGGCGGTCAGATCGTAGAGGATGCCGAAGATCAGGCCGAGGCGGACGATCAGCACAGCGGCCAGGATCAGGCGCAGGCGGTAGTAGACGGTGGCCCAGCGGCTGCGGAGCGCCAGGGCTACGCCGCCCTCGGTGGCGCGGAGGTTATCCCAGGCCAGACGGCGTTTCTGCTCGGTGACGAGGTTGACGGTCAGCGCCAGCACGGCCATCTGCATGACGACCTGGAGCGCCAATGTCGGCCAGTAGACGACGGCCATCATGCCCTCGGTGAGGTTCTGGCCGGGCGGGTTCTGGAAGAAGTTGGTGGCGATGGCAACGCCGAACCAGAACAGCAGGATGGTAGCAATGACCGCCAGAGCGCCCCGGAAGTAACGGGAACGCCGGGTGCTGGGACGGGCGCTCCCCAATTCGTAGCGCAGATGGGGATGGTTGGAACGCGCCCAGGCGGGAAGCTGCATGGAAAGCCGCTGGAACATGACTGTGCCTTTTTAATCCGTCAACAACTGACCAATGGACTGTTCGAGCCGATCCAGCGCCGTTCGCCAATCCGCTTCAGGGATGTGGATCGTCAGTCCGGCGCGAATGTAATGAATATAGGCATCGGGCGGCCGGTCGAGTCCAAGCTGCGCCTGGGCCGCTGCCGCGTAGATGCCGACCTGCAAATGATAGCGCCGGGCGTGGTCTTCGACCAGTCTGCGGTCGCCACCGCCCC
>JAEUQZ010000458.1 GCA_016788965.1 Anaerolineae bacterium
ACAACCGTGCCTTGCATGTAAGGCGTTTGGCACACAATTGCCGTTCCGCAACTGCCGCAATTGCCGAAATTGCCGCAGTTTCCGCAGCAAAACGCCCGCCCAGGCAAGATGGGGAGACCGTGATCGACCAGCGGGTTTTGCAGCATTTCTGGCACAACGCGGCTTACATGTAAGGCCTTTGGCACAAAAATGCCGTTCTGCCATTGCCGCCATTTGTGCCAATTCGTCCGTCCGACATGGACGACTTGGACGACATTTCGGACATTTCGCCCGCTCTGGCGATCAGCGACACTGACGACATTTCCGACAATTCTCAAGAATCGACCGATTCTCATTCTTATCATTCTTATCGGATTTCTCATCGCCATCACGATGTGCATTTCGTCTGGCTATAAGCTATCAGCTAATAGCTACCCGCATTTTTCTATCAACTATAAACTATCAACTACAAACTTCTCCGTATTTCTTTGCGCCCTTTGCGTCTGTGCGGTTCAACTCGTCTTCCCCTCGCGCGGAACCGCCACGCTCAGCGCCTCGGCCAGGCTCCGCGCTTCCACCAGCTTCAGCCCCGGCGGGAGCGCCTCCAGCTTGCGCCGCAGCCGGGGGATAATCACCCGCTTGAAGCCCAGCTTGACCGCCTCATTCAGCCGGGCGGTGAGCTGCCCGACCGCCCGCAGTTCCCCGCTCAGCCCGACCTCGCCCACCAGCGCCACATCCGCCGGGACGGGCTGGTCGAAATAGCTGGAGGCCATGGCCGCGGCCATCGCCAGATCGCTGGCCGGTTCATCCACCTTCAGCCCGCCGATCACGTTCACGAAGATGTCCTGCTCGTGCAGCCGCAGCCCAACCCGTTTGCTCAGCACCGCGCTGATGAGCAGCAGCCGGTTCATGTCCACGCCGTTGGGGGTGCGGCGCGGGTTGCCGAAGGCCGTCGGGCTGGTCAGGGACTGGAGTTCGACCAGCAGCGGCCGCGTCCCCTCCATCGTGATCGCAATCGCCGAACCAGGGGCGTTCACCACCCGCTCGGCCAGGAACACCTCCGACGGGTTGGGGACTTCGGTCATGCCATCGCTGGACATCTCGAAGACTCCCACCTCGCTGGTCGCCCCGAAGCGGTTCTTGACGCTCCGCAGCAGGCGGTAGGCCTGGAAGGGGTCGCCTTCCAGGTAGAGGACGGTATCGACGATGTGTTCCAGCACGCGCGGCCCGGCGATGCTGCCCTCTTTGGTGACGTGCCCAACCAGGAAGACGCTCATCCCGCTGGATTTGGCGAGGTGCTGTAAGCGGCTGGCGCATTCCCGCACCTGGGTGACGCTCCCCGGCGAAGATTCATGTTCCTCGATGTACATGGTCTGGATCGAGTCGATGATGAGGACGGCCGGGTTGATCTGCCGGACCTCCTCGAAGATGGTCGAGAGGTTGGTTTCGGTCAGCAGGAACATCTCATCGGATTCGATGTGGAAGCGGTCGGCCCGCATCTTGATCTGGCGGGCGCTCTCTTCGCCGCTGACGTACAGCACCGTCCCGATGCTCTGGGCGATCAAGGCGCACACCTGGAGCAGCAGGCTGCTCTTGCCGACTCCCGGCTCCCCGCCCAGCAGGATGATGCTGCCGGGAACGATGCCCCCGCCCAGCACACGGTTGAATTCCTCCAGCGGGATGAACAGGCGCTCGCCCACATCGCCGCTGATCTCGTTGAGGCGCTGCGGCGCGATCCGCGTCGGGCCGGTGGGGCGGCGTCCGGCGGCGGGCTTGCTGACCTCGACGATCTCCTCGACCATCGTGTTGAATTGGCCGCAGTTCGGGCAGCGCCCGAAGCCTTTGGGCGACTGGTAACCGCAGTTTTGGCAGACGTATTTGGAGCGCGTTTTCGCCATCAGGATCGCCTCACGAATTGGAACAGGTGTGCGAGGTGATTATAGCAGAGGCAGCGCAGATTGGCGCGGCGTTCCAAGCAGGGATACCATATTGTTATGCGAATCTACGGCCTGGATTTCACCAGCGCGCCCTCGCCGCGCAAACCGATCACCTGCGCCACCGCCATCCGTGATGACGAGGGGCTGTTCGTCGAGCGCGTCGAACGCCTGGCGACGCTGGACGCCTTCGACCGCTGGCTGGCGACGCCGGGGCCGTGGGTCGCCGGACTGGACTTCCCCTTCGGCCAGCCGGTTGCCCTGATTGACGCGCTCGGTTGGGGGGCAACCTGGCCGGAATATGTGGCGCATGTGGCCGGCCTGTCGTTCGAGGCGTTCGCCGGGGCAATCACCGCCTACCGGGATTCACAGCCGAGCGGGCGCAAGCACCGCCTCCGCGCCGTCGATCACCTCGCCCGCTCGATCAGCCCGATGATGCTGCACGGCGTCCCGGTCGGGCGCATGTTTTATCAGGGTGCGCCGCGTCTGCTGCGGGCTGGCGTCTCGGTCATCCCCGGCCAACCGAGTGACGATCCGCGCATCGTCCTGGAAACCTATCCGGCGCTGGCTGCGCGGCGCTGGGCCGGCCGCGTCCCCTACAAGAGCGATGACCGCCGCCGTCAGAACAGCGCCCGCGCCGATGCCCGTGATGCCATCCTGCTGGGCCTGCTCTATCACGCCGAGCCAGTCTACGGCTTCCGCGTTGAGATGCCGCGCAAGCTGGCCGAGTTCACGCTGGCCGATCCCAGCGGCGACACGCTAGATGCCATCCTGTGCGCGGTGCAGGCTGCCTGGGCTGCCGAGCAGCCCGCCTGCGCCATCCCGCCCGCCTGCGACCCCCGTGAAGGCTGGATTGCTGATCCGGCAGTGAACGATCAGCTCACCGACGACTCGCGCTACGATCTGGTCTGAGCCGCCCCTACCGTTTGCCCGCCCCCTCCTCTAGAATGGTGTGCCATGTCGTCGTGGTTGATTTATTCCCCCTGTGGAGGATTACCGCCTCATGACTCAGCAAACCCATAAACGCCTGGTCATTCCCGGCCCGGTCGAAGTCCGCCCGGAGATTCTCCAGGCGCAGACCGCCTGGATGATCGGGCATCGCACCAAGAGCTTCGAGGAACTCTTCGCCCGCCTGCAAAGCCGGCTCAAGCAGATGTTCCTGACCCAATCGCGCGTGTTCGTGATGGGGTCATCGGGAACCGGCCTCTGGGAAGGCGCATCCCGCAACTGCATCCGCGACGGCCACAAGGCGCTGCATCTGGTCGGCGGCGCGTTCAGCGAACGCTGGGCCGATATCAGCCGCGTGAACGGCAAGGCCGTCGATGTGATCGAGGTCGATTGGGGCTGCGCCCATACGCCGGAGATGGTCGCTGACGCGCTCCGCAAGACTCACTATGATGCCGTCTGCGCCGTCCACAACGAGACCAGCACCGGCGTCACCAACCCCATCCGCGCCATCGGCGAGGTCGTCCGCCAGCACGACGATACCCTCTTCCTGGTCGATACGGTCAGCGGCTTCCTGGGCGTGGAACTGCGCGTCGATGACTGGGGCATCGATATGGCGCTGACTTCTTCGCAGAAAGCTTTCGCGCTGCCGCCGGGATTGTCCTTCGCCGCCATCAGCGACCGCCTGCTGGAACGCGCCAAACAGGTCACCAACCGGGGCTACTACTTCGACTTCATCGAGATCGAAGCCAGCCTCCGCAAGAACAACACCCCCTCCACCCCGCCCGTCTCGCTCATGTTCGCGGCGGATCGCCAGTTGGAAGACATCGCCGCCGAGGGGTTGGAAAACCGCTGGGCACGCCATACTCAACTGCGCGACCGCACCATCAGTTGGGCGAAGAGTCAGGGTTTCGGCGTTTTCGCCCAGGCCGGCTACGAATCACCGACGGTGACGGCCGTGCAGAAC
>JAEUQZ010000459.1:0-3556 GCA_016788965.1 Anaerolineae bacterium
CACCAACTGTGTTCGGATAGCCGACCCCGAACGTGCTGCCGCCGCCATAGAGGTGACCCGATTCGTCGTACGTGGCGGTGGAACCGAAATTATCCGCATTGCTGCCTGAATAGGTGCTGAAAACAACGACCGGATCGATGACCAGGGCGTCACCTTCCGCAGTCACCTGGACGGCAGCAAACACCGCCTGACGCCGGAAAGCTCCATCCAGATTCAGGAGAATCTGGGGGCGGACATCATCATGTGCTTCGATGAGTGTCCCAAGCCGACCGACCGCGCCATCGTCGAGCGGGCGGTGAAGCGCACCAGTCTATGGGCGCGGCGCTGCCGCGAAGCCCATCCCGACGATCAGGTACAGGCGCTCTTTGGGATCATACAGGGCGGCATCTTCGAGGATCAACGGGCGGCTTCGGCGCACGATCTGCTCGATATCGGTTTCCCCGGCTATGCCGTCGGCGGATTGGCCGTCGGCGAAACCAAAACCGAGATGGTTGCCACGCTGGACTTCACCCTGCCGATGCTGCCAGACGAGCGTCCGCGCTATCTGATGGGCGTGGGCGAACCGGATGATCTGACGCAGGCCATCGAGCGCGGCATCGACCTCTTCGACTGCGTGATCCCCACGCGGCTGGCGCGGCATGGAGCGGCCTTCACCCCGGACGGGCGCATCAACGTCCGCTCAGTCGTTCATGCCCGCAATCCAGCCCCGCTGGACGAGACCTGTGACTGTTACTGCTGCCAGAATTTCAGCCGGGCCTATCTGCGCCATCTGGTCAAGGCCGATGAAATCCTGGGTGCATATCTTCTGAGCATCCACAACATCCGCTTCCTGATTCGCCATGTCCAACAGATGCGCCAGGCCATCCTGGACGGCGATCTACGTGCCTATACTGAACCGTTCCTGAACCGCTACCTGGCGAACAGCGCGACTGTCCCGAACGAGATCAAGGAAGCGATGGATTGAAGCCTGCCAAACGTGTCCTCGCCGTGGCTGCCCTGACGCTGGTGAGCTGCAGTTCGCCCGTCGTCCCCGCCTCGACCCCGACCACGGGAGCCGTGACGCTGCGGCTGTACGCCACCAACGCCACTGTCCCGCTGCTGACCGACCTGACCACCGCCTACAGCGCGTTCAATCCGACCATCGCCTTCGATATCGTCACGGGCGGGAGCCGACTCATCCTCGACCAACTGGCCGAGAAACGCGATGGCTACGGCTTCACCACGCATCTGCCGGAGGGTGGGAACTGGCTGGCCTGGCCGGTCGCGCAGAGCGGGATCGCCGTGATCGTGAACCCGAATCTGGGTGTAGCAGGGCTGAGCAGTTCCGAACTGCGCCGCATCTACCTGGGGCACATCGGCAACTGGAAGGAAGTCGGCGGCCCGGACGCGGATGTGGTGCTGTTCAGCCGGGAAGAAGGCTCCGATACCCGCGCCGAGTTCGAGCAGCAGGTGATGGGCGAGCGGCTGACGACGCTCTCGGCGCGGCTGGCCCCGTCCAGCGAGGCCATGGTCATCAGCGTGGCCGAGGAACCGGGCAGCATCGGCTATGTGGCAATGGGCTATCTGAACGAGCAGGCGCGGGCGCTGGAAATCGACGGCGTGGCGCTGACCCCGCAGAGCGTCTCCGAGAATCGCTATCCCCTGCGCTCGACGGTTTTCGCGGTGGGCCTGGACGAACCCGAAGCCGATTACCGTGCTTTCCTCGGTTGGGTGCAGAGCGCGGAAGGTCAGGCTGTCGTGGGCATCCGGCACGCGGCGCTGCTACGACCCTAGTGCGATGAAGGTGAACAGCAGCGCGTATAAGAGGAAGACCACCAGCAGCCACATCACCCCGAAGGCCAGATCGCGGTAGAGGCGTACCTTCCCCTGGCGCTGCTGATGAGCGATCTCCGGGCTGCGGATGCGATGCAGGGCGCTGGCGGCGGCAGTATTGCCCGGATTCACCCGCAGGACATTATCCAGGCAGACGCCGGCCTGGTCGAGCGACTCGACGGCCACGCTCATCCACAACCAGGCATCTTCAAAGTCATTGTCCTCGTGGATCAACTGGCGCAGAATCTTGACGGCTTCCGGGCGGCGGTCGGCTTTGACCAGTTCAATCGCGTCCAGCAGACGGTCGATCCGGTCGGGATCACTGCTCTTTGGGCGTCCAGCGTTCATAGGCAGCCTCGGCAGCCTTCCCCTGCCAGCCATCCGGTTCGAGTTCGACGCCCGCGAAGAAGTCGGTTTCATCGACGCGGTTGGCGGGCGGCGCGGGAACCACGCGGGTGAAGCCCTGCTTGTTGGCGATGAGCTTGCGGAGCGCCATCGGCAGGCGCGGCGCACCGCCGCCCAACTGACTGGCATGGCAGGCGTTAGCTTCATCCCAGGCTTGCAGATAGTCGCCGATGCGAATCTGGGTATGGACCGGCTCGGTGTTATCCAGGATGGCGACGAAATCGATGTCTTTGTTCTTGCCCACGCGCCGGGGATCGATCCCGCGCAGGCGCATGATGACCAGATACAACCGCAGCAGCGCGGTCGGAATCGAGGTGTAGTAGAGCTTCTGCGGACGGTAGGGGCGCTGATCGGTCTCGTAGCTAGTGTCCCCGGCCAGATGAAATGCCTGCGTGGTCGCCCGCTGAATGGCGATGTGGTCGGGGTGGCCGTAGCCGCCATATTTGTTGAAGGTGATGACCACATGCGGGCGCACCTCGCGGATGACCTCGACGACCCGGCGAGTCACCTCGTCGATGGGAGCCTGCCAGAGGCAGTCGGGATGCTGGCTGTCCGCCGAGTGCATCATGCCGCTGTCGCGGTAGCCGAGCTTGAAGACCAGTCTGAAGCCCAGCTTGGCCGAGGCGCAGTCGAGTTCAGCCAACCGCAGTTCGGCCACCGAACTGTAACCGTCGAGTTTCTCCGGCGCGACCGTGCCAACATCGCCGTTGGTGGCGCAGATCAAGTAGACCTCCGCGCCCTCGGCGACGTAGCGGGCGATCATGCCGCCGGAACCGAAACTCTCATCATCCGGGTGGGCGAGCGACAGCAGTATGCGACGTGTAGGCATCCCACGAACTCCAACTATGCGGCAGCCAACGATTGGCCTACGACATGATAACACGGTACGGCACAGGACTGAATAGCCCCTGGGCAAATCCGGCGGGTGGGGCGTATACTGGCGCGCTGAAATCGAACCGGACAACCCGCAAGGGGGAATCTTGCTGATGCGACGACTCGCTGGTTTACTGGTCACGCTCGTGGGCGTCCTGGCGCTGACGACCGCGCTGCCCGGCGTGGCCCAGAGCCATGCCAACCTCATCCAGGTGACGCTGCCGGGGACGAATACCCCGGTTCCGACGGTCTTCAGCTTCGCCACCAACACGCCGGTCGGCCCAACTGCCACGGCGACACTCAGCCCCACACCGACGGCAACCGCCACCACCACGCCCACGGCCACCTTCACCCCCACGGCGACCTTCACGCCGACGCAGACCCCCTCGCCCACGCCGACACCCAACGGGCCGTTCAGCTACCCGGAAGGGGTCAACCCGCTGACGGGACTGCCCTATCCCAACGA
>JAEUQZ010000459.1:3566-3815 GCA_016788965.1 Anaerolineae bacterium
GTCGTCTGGGAGTACGAGACCGAAGGCGGCGTGACCCGCTTCGCGGCCATCTACCGCTCGAACGCGCCGGGGAAGATCGGTTCAGTACGGAGCGCCCGGCTGATCGACCTCGAACTGATCCCGATGTACAACGCGCTGCTGGCTTACTCCGGCACGAGCGAGCCGATCCAGCAGTTGATTATGGCCTCGGAATATGTTTTCCAGACGTTCTCGCCGCTCAAAGGCGATAACTGCGAAGACTCCGGCTTC
>JAEUQZ010000045.1 GCA_016788965.1 Anaerolineae bacterium
TGAGGGAAGAAATTCTCTCCAACTGAGGGAGAAAGAATTATTCCCAATAAAGTCTAAAGGTGCTAGGATTTAGGTACGCGCAATGCCGCGCCCCTATGTTGTTGTAGAATAGGGCGTATCGGGTTATTCGATTCGCCAGGAGCGTGCTGCTGCGCGTTCCTGGTGGGTATGCATCCGGCTTTATCTATGGTTATTGGAATGTGAGAGGTTCCCAGCGTGAATACTTCCACCTCGCCTGTCATGGTTATCTGGCGGTTGGTTTTGAAATGGTGGTGGCTGATCCTGATTGCCGTGGCGCTCGGCGGCGGGGTTGGGTACTTCGTTCGCAGCAACCAACCGGATGTCTACTATGCGCGGACGACGCTGCTGTTCGGCCAGTCATTCAGCAATATCACGCAGCAGGCCGAGACGTTCAACGCCATGCAAGATCTGATTGCGGTTTATACGGGGCTTGCCCGGCGCGACAAGACGCTTCAGCCGGTGATCGACAAGATGAACCTGGGGGTCAGTGTCGAGCAGTTGAATCAACGGCTCAATATTACCCAAGTGACGGATCTGCCGCTGATGGAAGTGTATGTGGCGGATACCGATCCGGTGCGGGCGGCAGATATTGCCAACAACCTGGCGCAGGAGATCATCGACCAGAGTCCTAATCAGGAGTTCTCACAAGACGTCGAATTTCGTCGCCAGCAGGCGCGTCAACTGGCGGCACAGATCACCGAGCTGCAGACGGCGTACAACGATCTGTTAGCGAAAGGCGCGACGCTCACCTCGGCATTCGAGATTGCCCAGAACCGAAATGAAACTCAGGCGACTCTGGAGACATTGCAGAGCATTCAGCAGTTGTATGCGGATATGAGTGCCGGGCTTCCCGAAACGGGCAACTTCATTCAAATCTACGAATTCGCCACGGCTCAGAATACCACGGTTGTTTCTGGTTCGATGCTGAGTGTGGCACTGGCGGCCGCAGCAGGACTGCTGCTGGCCGTGGGCACGATTGTTCTGATCGCCTTCCTGGATGACCGCCTGCAATGGCAGGAGAACATCGACGAGATCGTGGGTGTGAAGGTATTGGGGCCGCTCGGAATGGTCCCGACCAACAAGCTGCCTCTCTATGTTTCGACCTATTCCGATTCGATTGAGAGTGAGGTTCTTCGCCAACTGCGTTCAAAGATCGTTCTTGCGGCTGGCGGAGCAATGCCTGGAGTCCTCACGGTAACGAGTTATGACTCCGGTGATGGCAAGAGTGTCACATCGGCCAATCTGGCCCTGGCGACTGCCGAGTCGGGCCTACGGACACTGCTGATCGATGGCGACATGCGTAAAGGGAATTTGCATGAATTCTTTCGCCTGCCCAATGTGATGGGATTATCCGACATTCTGGCTGGTCGTGATGACATTCATCTTCTCTTATCGCGTGCCCTTTTGGACAGCGGCCACGAAAACCTGACCATCCTGACGTGTGGTCGCGCCACAACCGACCCGACCGCTCTTCTGAGCCGTCCGCGCTTTAGCGCTGTCATGGACACCCTCAAAAGCCAATTTGATGCCATCGTCATTGACTCGGTTCCCACGATTGGCGGGACCGACTCCGCGTTCCTGGCAGATCGTAGTGATGGCTTATTGATCGTGCTACACGGCCAACGCACTACACTGCGCGGATTGAAGCGGACGCTGTTGTCGCTGCGCCAGGGACATGACGTGACGATCTACGGTCTGGTGTTCAACCGTGTGGCGCTTCAGGTCACCAGCAGCTATTCACAGCCGTACTACAAGCGCACCCTGGCGATCAGTCCCGACAAGCTCAACGAAGAGATGCTCAAGGCCAGCAAGAAACCCGGGCTATTCCGTCGCAACAAGCATATCCGTGTGGCAGCAGATGGCGGACGCTATTACTCCGTTGAAGCCGCTTCAGTGCAGCTTGGGGTCAGCGAATCGATCATGAAGGAGTGGATCAAGAGCGGGTACATCAAGACCGAGCGTTTTCGTCGCAAGGATTGGATCGCCGATGTGGAAATCTCGCAGCTTCTGGATCGGCTGCCACGCTATGAATATGATCTGAAGTCGGGGTATCAGGAACCCACAATCAGCAAGAAACCTCCTGGAACTCGTACCAGCGGCAAGATCCGTGAGATGTTGGGCGGCCAACGCGAGGCCATGTTGGCCGCGGCACGCGAATCCTCACCGGATGACAAGTCGTCCTGAGGTGTAACTGGTTTGACCGCTATCAGGTGTGTTGTTATGGTCATGATGGGACACAATTAAAATGGAAACCCTTCTGGGATCGGCTCTCCTCAGACACATGTCTTGGTTTGGGCGACTGCGTTATCTGCTGCTGGATCGTCACTTCGGACGGACTCTGTATGTGGGGATGGTGGGGCTGTGCCTGCTTGGTACGCTTGTTTCAGCATTCCTGTTGCGTGAGATCTGGGGACCAAGCGACATTATCAAGGGGTTCTTACCGGCTGTCGCGGTGGTTGGGCTGGGCATTGTCGTCTTCGCCTATACCCGAATGTCATGGATGCCCGTTATCCTGATTCTCGTTTCAACACTGGTAGCTGATGGAGTTGGTACGGGTACAGGAACGAAGCTGACCTTCACCTTCTTGATGCTGAATTTGTGGTTAGTGGTCTGGCTGTTCAAAATGCTGGTAGTAGAGCGTAAGCTCAACATCATTCCCTCCATCGCAAACTGGCCCATTCTGGCGTTCTGTGTGGTGGTCGTGCTCTCAACGATTTGGAGTTCGATATACGTCGATCCGAATGTAAGGTATTTCTTCAGCGACAAGCTCTTCCCAAGATTAATGACAGCCCTCGTCCTCATAATCTCGCCGTTGACGGTACTGATGCTTGGCAATTCGATTCGTAATGAACACACATTGCGGACCATTGTTTGGTGGTTCATTGCTGTCGGGTTTGTATTTGGCGTAATGCGAATCGGGCTGGGTGGTGTCATCAATCCATTGAATGACCGAGGGCAATTCGCCACCTGGGTAGTGATGTTTGCCGCCGGTCAGTTTTTCTTCAATCGCCGCCTGTCGCTGATGCTGCGGATTCTGTTACTTGTGACCATTGCAATGTGGATCTACGTGGTTCTGGGGCTGGGATTCTCCTGGCTGAGTGGATGGCTACCCACTTTCATTGGGTTGGTTCTGATCAGCCTGATCTACTCACGTAAGATGCTCATCCCGCTTGGCCTGGCTGTCCTCATCTACGTGATTGCCAACTTCGGAGTACTGGAAGAAAACTTTGGAACAGAGAGCGAAGGATCAGGGGTTACACGTTCGAATGCCTGGACAGAAGCATTCGATGTGACCTCAGATCACCTCCTTCTGGGCACAGGGCCTGCCGGATACGAGTTCTACTTCCTGGTGCGCGGAGTCTATTCAGGGGGTATCGGTACGGGGCAGCTCGCCCACAACAATTATGTAGACATTGTGGCGCAGTTAGGACTGGCCGGGATTCTGGCCTGGCTGACAATATGGGGGACATTAGGGGTCATCAGCGTCCGGACGTATCGATCCGTGCCTGCGGATGAGTCCGGGTTTATTTCAGGTTTGAAGGCTACTCTGCTAGCCGCCTGGCCGGTCACCATCTTGACCATGATGTTGGGGGATTGGATCACCCCGTTTACCTATACGCAGGGGTTGGCCGGCATCGACTACACGATCTGGCATTGGGTGATGCCTGGCATGAGTCTCGCTTTATACGCCATTAGCCAGACTAAACTGGCTCAACGCCAACCCTCACCGTCCACATGAAATCACTGCCGTCTCGTCATGATGTTATGTTCAGACAAGCTGTCACCAATCGTGCTTGTGTGGTGATTCCTATGCACATATTGCGCGCTGAAAGAAAAAGTCTGCTCGTCCGGTTCAGACGGCTGCTTCTGTCCTTTGGACTGCTCGTCCTCGCCCTGCCTGTATTCGCTCAGGATGATTCTCTTGGACGCACCTGGTCAATTCCCATGTTCCTGGGTGATGGTTGGTGGCAGTCGATGGCGCTGGACATTGAGGGCAACCTCCATGTTAGTTGGTACGATGCTATTGACGATAACAATGTCTTCTACGATGTACTGGCCTATCGGAAGCGGGACATATTCGGCAATTGGACCGATACCAACAATGTGATTGTCACAGGTACGGGCGGAGTAACAGTCCGCAATGCACTTGCGACAACTTCAAACGGTATGCTCCACGCAGCACTTCGGTTCCAGTTTCAGCACGTTTATGCCAATGCACCAGTTGTTGGTGCGGACAATGCTGCGAATTGGTCAAAGGACTTGGTCGAGCTTGATGATGTAGGTTATTACCTTGACATGATTGCTGACCGCCAGGATACACTACATGTGGTTGTCAGTGCTCGTTATGAGGGTATCGATCGGCTTAACCCTTCGCTAATGAATGCTGAGCTAGTGATCTGCCCCACCTGTTCTGATCTCTATTACCTGCGCTCGGCCAATTATGGCAAGACCTGGGAAGGGCCATTCCCGATTTCTGTCCTACAAAGTTCAGGTTCGGATCGCCCTCATGTTTTCGAAGGCCAATCGGGGCGTCTATATATTACGTGGGAAGAAGGCCTGGATTGGAATCGAGGAACTCAGGGGGTTCAACCGAAAGATGTCCGATTCGTCTATTCTGACGATGGTGGCATAACTTGGTCAGACCCTATCATCCTTTCAGGAGATCGCGCCGATGCAGTGCCTCTTCAGATGTCTTTGGCAGAAATTGACCCGAAGCGATTGATAACTATATGGCACTACTCTTCTGATGAAGACCGGGGCATTTACTACCAAGTATCGGACGATGAAGGGGTGACTTGGACAGACCCAACGCCGATCCCAAGTATCTACCGGCGTGGGGGGCTGTTTTCTTCCCAGCTGGATCGCTATGCGCTAGTCACAGATCGTCTGGGTCTGGTTCATTTGTTTGCCGTAGGGCAGCCAAGCCTGACTACAACCGCCAATCCAACTCTTTATCACATGATTTATCAACCGCTGACCGACTCCTGGTCACAACCACAGCGTATTCTTTACAGCCCGGAACAGCAGCCCGAGTGGCCTGAAGCGATTGTTGGGCCGAGCAACGATATTCACTTGATATGGTTTATTCGCGGGCTGATAGAGGGTTTCGCCGGTATGCAATCCAATACGGCGATCCTCAAGGTATATTACAGCTACCTGCCCGGCAATATGGCCGCACAGCCGACCGTGGCCTTTTCCCCAACCGAGACGCCGCTCCCTTCCCCAACGCCTTTCCGCCTTGTTGACTCCACTGCAACACCGGTGTCAACTGTACGGCCGCTGGAAACAAGTCTGGCACTGACGACGCGGGACAACTACGCGGCGCAGACACTGCTTGGGGCCATCGGCGTCGTCGCGTTCCTCTGTGCGGGTATTGTTGCCTATGTACGCTTGCGGGGACGATAAAGCAGCATTGCGTCACAAGATCGGTACCGGCGACTGCCTGCTTCTCAGTGCATAGCTCACATGAGCGCGGACTGAGAGGGCATCGTCCCGTGGGCGGCGGTGGGATACAATGATCCTGCTCAAGAGAGGATCACGATGTTCCAACGCCTGTTTTCGCGGATCACCGCGGTCGATCCCGCCCCACCGTGGACACTCACCAACGCGCTGACGACACTGGTCGCGGCGTTCGCGGCGGTCATCCTGGGTTCGACACTGGCCGCCGTCCTGTTCATCGACTCGTTCTACAACCTGCTCATCGGCTGGACGCTGGCGGCACTATTGATGATCGGCTTCGTCCTGTTCACCCGGCGGGAACCGGCTTCCCTATCTGCGTTGTGGCGGAGTCGCGGCGCGGCTGAACCGAATGCCTTCTTCCTGCTGCTGATCGGCATTGGGCTGGCCGTCACGCTGGATATCATCACGCGCGGGGTGACGATCTCGTTCCTGCCGGAAGCCGAATTGATGGTGCTGTACTTCGGCCCGCGCCCCACCCCGCCAGCGGCGCTGATCATTGCCATCCTGTATATGGCGCTGTTTCAGCCCTTTGCCGAAGCGATGCTGTTTCAGGGCGTACTGCTGCCCTCGTTGCGCGGCTGGCTTGGCCCATGGCCGGGCTTCCTGGCGACAGCGGCGCTGTATGGTCTGTTCCACCTGCTGATGTATCCCGCGCCGCTTCAGGGATTCCCCGGTATCTGGTACAGCCTGGTCGTGCCGTTCATCGCGGCGCTGATCTATAACAGCGTGCGAGTCTACACCGGCTCGACCCGCGCGGCGGCGCTGGCGCATATTGCCTTCGGCCTGTTCGCCATCCTCAAGCTCCTGACCATTGTGGGATAGGCGAGAGCCGGGTCTGAGGTTATGCTGAACAGGACGCGGCGCGGTTGAGCCTGAGCGGATAATCCCCCCGATCTGAGGGGGTGACTCGCGCCCCCGACTCTGCCTACGATGAGATTGGCCGTGGGTGTGGGCGAGTCGGCAGGGTAAACCGCTATGACAGACACGCACAATGAACCGGATGGGCAGTCGGTTTCATGGTTCCGGCGGGCACTGTGGATGGGGCTGGATGATCGCCCGGAAGGGCTGTCATCTCAGGCCGATCCACGCATCCCTGTCCGGCGCAGGGCAGAGGCAGGCATGACCACCCTGGAAGACATCGAACACCTACGCGACCAACTCTGCACGACCAGCGACGCGCGGATGCGGATGCAGGCCGCCTGGGAACTGGGGCAGATCGGGCAGCCAGCAGTCGGGGCACTGCTGGCGGCGATGCGCGAAGGCGGTGAGCAGACCCAGGTGCTGGCGGCGTTCGCGCTGGCCGGGATCGGCAAGCCAGCGGTCGAGAACCTGATCGGTACGCTGGGTGACGCGCCTTCGACCGTGCGGCAGAAAGTGATCTGGGTGCTGTGGTCTATCGGCGACCTCCGCGCGGTCGAGCCGCTGTTGGTGGCGCTCACCGATCCCAGCCCGAAGACGCGGCGTTACGCGGCCTGGGCGCTTGGTCAGATCGGCGATGAGCGCGCCATCCCCGCGCTGATCAACATCCTGGATGACCCGCACGAGAAGGTGCGCTGGGACACCACCGTCGCGCTGGAGAAGTTCGGCGAACGGGCGGTCGAGCCGCTCATCGAAGCCTTGTATAGCCCCAACGCCCAGACCCGCGTCGGAGCGGCGGCTGCCCTCGGTTGGCTGCGAAATCCCCGCGCCATCCCCACACTGAGCGAAACGCTGGCCGATGAAGACACGGAAGTGCGTGTCCAGGCGGCCTTCGCGCTGGGGTGGATCCGCGACGAGCAGTCGGTGGAACCGCTCATCGGCGCGTTGAAGGACGGCGAGCCGGAGGTGCGGATGCAGGCGGCCGCCGCGCTCGGCTGGATCCGGGACTCACGCGCGGTCGATCCACTGCTGACGCTGGTTCATGACGAAGATACCTGGGTTCCGTATGCGGCTGCCGAGGCGCTGGGCGACCTGGGCGATGTGCGGGCGGTCAAGCCGCTCATCCTGGCGCTGGAAGGCGAAAACTGGCAGGTACGCGAGGCGGCCCGCGAAGCCCTCCGCAAACTCGGCCACCCGTGCTGAGACAATTTCTTGCATTCCAAACAAAGCTGTTATACGGATGGGACGATTTGACTCCCATTGGGTTTGCTTGTTGACACTATGGCTGTGATCTGTTTTCCTGTTATGGGATGGGAAATGGTCTGATTGCCCAGAAATGGAGTATATAAGATGACCCATGAAGGCAAACAGCAGAAACCAGACTCAGGACGCCAGCATAGCGACTCAAAAGTCGATCCAACGCAAACTGACATTGGTCTGGCGTCGCAAGCGAGCCTGATGGACATCATGAGGCTTCAGTCTGTCATTGGCAACCAGGCAGTTCAACGACTGTTGGACCGTCGTCAACTGCAAGACAAGAACCGTCTTTCGCGACGGCTCGATGACGAGCCACGTTACACTCATGCGGACAAAACGGAAGCACCGCCGACGCCTGAAGCAGTTGGTCTTCCCTCAACAGCCGACTCAGCTCGCAATCCGAATGCTATGGATGACTATTTGTCGCCACAGACGCAGAAGTCTCTCGACCTTGAAAAAACCCTATCTCTGGCTAATCCACAGAATGAAGAACAACGTGCTGCTCTGCGGAGTGATCTGGAGCGACTCGTTCGTTTGAACGCGCTGGGATTGATGGCCTCGCACCGCGCCCATGTCACCTATAGCCGCGACCAACTGCTGGATTCGCGCCGCAAACAAGAGGTTGCTAGCCAGCCTTCGGATCGCTCAACAACCGCATTCGCAGAGATGCGATTGGCAGCCAATGCCGTCAAGCAGTTGAACGAGAAACTCGAAGAGCTTGAAAATCACCGCAATCACATGCACTATGCTCATTCTCATGCGCTTCGCGGTGAAGTCAATGACTCCATAGGTGAAATGAACGAACATGCCCCTCAATACATGACAGACGATGTTCGGGCGGCTCTAGCAGGTAGTTTCAATAGCGCTCAGCAAAACGGAAATTACAATCTATTCGCGTTAGGTGCATCAAGGTATCTACTGAACTGGCGCAACCAGCAGATCTTTGGTGTGAAACAAGGCATTAGCCGCATTTTCGAACAGTTCCCTGTGTTTGCAAAGCTTGATGCCGAAGACATCGTTGCGGGAGACTACGAGTCAGATCAGCGGCTTATGGAGGCCACCCAGCAAGCCTATAGCGCAATTCTCGGTGATGTCGATGACGCGATCCGTGATATCGCAACCAATGACATTCATCCCTTCGATCTACCCCGTGCTGTTGAAGTAACGCGCTCATCCCTGCCTCAGCCAGTACAACAGGCTCTTAATCAGGCTATCGAGCAGCGGGAGATGAATCGGTTCTGGTTGAATATGGGGCTGACTCTACTGGAAGCGATGATTGTATTCATACCTGTTGTTGGGCCGGTGATTGCAGTGGGTATGGCCGCGGGACAGCTTGGTATGAATCTTGAAGACATGCTGGATCGTCTTTCCCAGGCGGAGGCAGCTACAGACCCATTCGATTCACCGATGGGCGTACAAGCGCCCGGGGCATTTGAGTGGACCATGTTAGGCGTTCAGGCTGCCATGACTGCATTTGGAGCAGTCCAGGTTTTTCGCTCACTACGGGGTGTTCCAGTGCCAGAGCAACCCGTTCCCGAATTGGAGGGTAAACCACAGTTTCGAGAATCGCAAGGCGCGAATGTTCCGGCCGGTGATCCCGTGGTGGATCCATTCTCTGGTGAGGTGCTGGGGCAAACCTCAGCTTCTGCTCGAACGCCACGCTCGCTCAACACAGCCATCCGAGCCGATGTGGGAGAGAGCGCCGCCTATAAGGCATCTCTACAACGAGGTGAGATCGGGCTTCAACGACCTGGTGGCGCCAATGTTCCTGGCGCTGATTTCATTACCGCTGAACTCGATGCGAATGGGAAGGTGTCGCAGATCATCGTCAACGATGCTAAGACCAGTATCCGCGGTCAGTTTCCGACTCCAGAAGCTCCTGGCGCGTGGACGAAATGGAACGCAGAAGTGCAGCAAGCCATTGCTCCTGGGAGACTGAACCTGGGTGATCCCGCTCTTGAGGCAGAAATCCGGCAAGCCTATGCACAGGGACGAGTTCGCCTCCGTCAGTTGAATGTCGATTATTCGCCAAATGGGCAAGGAAACATATCGGGCTGGTAGTTGACAAGCGATATCTTTCTATGCCTAATCAGCTTCTAGACTTCACTTTTGGCTTTAAAGCCTCCTCATCATTCCACAACCGGGCATAACAGGGTATAACAGGGCGCCTATATTGGGCTGCTGAATAAATCCGCCTGCTTGTTGGAGTACCCTATGACCCCGATACGTGGAATGCTGACTCTCGCCGAACTCGCCGAACGGGTGGAACGGGGAGAGGTCGATACGGTCGTGATGGGCTTTACCGATCACTTTGGTCGGATGATGGGAAAACGCATCGATGCCGAGTTCTTCGTGGAAGACATGGCCGAACGGGGAACGCACGCCTGCACCTACCTGCTGACGGTCAACATGGAGATGGACCCGGTGCGGGGCTATCGCTACGCCAACTGGGAACGTGGTTACGGCGACTTCCACATGGTTCCCGATCTGAGCACGCTGCGGATGGCGACCTGGCTGGACAAGAGCGCGCTGGTGCTGTGCGATGTCGAAGAGGAAGCCACGCATGAGTACACCGCAGTCGCGCCGCGCAGCATCCTGCGGAAGCAGTTGGATCAGGCGGCGCAGAGCGGCTACACGGCGATGGCCGCTTCCGAACTGGAATACTATGTTTACGAAGAGTCCTACCGCGCCGCCGCCGAGAAGGAATACAACCACCTGACCCCGATGGGCTGGTACATCGAGGATTATCACATCCTGCAAGGCACGCGCGAGGAGAAGTATACCGCCCATGCCCGCCACCATCTGCGGCATTCGGGCGTGCCGGTGGAGAACTCGAAGGGCGAATGGGGCCACGGCCAGCATGAACTGAACATCCGCTACGCCGACGCGCTGACGATGGCCGACCGGCATATCGTCTTCAAGCAGTGCCTCAAAGAACTGGCCGAGCGGCTGGGGTTCAGCGTATCGTTCATGGCGAAGCCGACGCCGGACGCGGCGGCCGGGTCAAGCTCGCACATTCATCTGAGTCTGTGGAAAGACGGGCAGAACGCTTTCGCCGGGACGGAGCAGTTGGGGCCGGTGCAAGGCTCGGAGGTTTTCCGCTGGTTCCTGGGCGGGTGGATGGCGCATGTGCAGGAGATGATGGTCTTCTACGCGCCGACCATCAATTCGTATAAACGCTACGTGGATTTCTCCTGGGCGCCGACGCGCATCGCCTGGAGCTTCGATAACCGCACGGCGGGCTTCCGCGTGGTCGGCAAGGGCAGCAGCCTACGGATCGAGTGCCGGATTCCGGGGGCGGACTGCAACCCCTATCTGGCCTATGCCGCGGCGATTGCTTCCGGGCTGGATGGGATCGCCAACCGGATCGAACCGCCAGCGGTGTTCGACGGCGATATCTACTCGGCGCAGCACCTCCCGCGCGTGCCGTATACGCTGGAGCAGGCCGTCAATCAGTTTGCCAACAGCAGCTTCACCAAACAGGTTTTTGGGGCAGAGGTGGTCGAGCATTATACGCACTTCTACCGCACCGAGATCGACAGTTACAATCGCTGGGTGACCGATTGGGAACGCCAGCGCTACTTTGAGCGGATTTAGCGGGAAGCTTTACTCCCGCCACAGAGAGGATCATGAACGATGCGGTTGCAGAATAAAGTCGCCCTGGTGACGGGCGGCGGCAGTGGAATCGGGTACTTCACCGCGCTGTTGTTCGCCAAAGAGGGCGCGGCGGTGGTGGTGGTGGATATCAACGACGCGGCTGGTCAGAAGACCGTCCAGGAGATCACCGCGCAGGGCGGCAAAGCCATTTACGTTCACGCGGATGTCTCACAGGCGGCTGACTGCGAGCGGATGATCCAGGCCGCCGAATCGACCTACGGGGCGCTGCACATCCTGTTCAACAATGCCGGGATCAGCCATGCGGATGACGACGATGCCGTCAAGACCAGCGAAGAAGTCTGGGACCTGACGATGCGGATCAACGTCAAAGGCGTGTTCCTGGGCTGCAAGTACGGCATCCCGGCGCTGCGGCGGGCGGGCGGCGGCAGCGTCATCAACACGGCTTCGTTCGTGGCGACGCTGGGCGCGGCCACGCCGCAGTTGGCTTATACCGCCAGCAAGGGCGCGGTGCTGTCGATGACGCGCGAACTGGCCGCCATCCACGCCCGCGAGGGCATCCGCGTCAACGCGCTGTGCCCCGGCCCGCTCCGCACGGAACTGCTGATGAAATATCTCAACACCGAGGAGAAGAAGCAGCGGCGGCTGGTGCATATCCCGATGGGGCGCTTCGGCGAGGCGCACGAGATCGCCCAGGCGGCTTTGTTCCTGGCCTCGGACGAATCCTCGTTCGTCACCGGGACAAACTTCCTGGTGGACGGCGGGATCACCTCAGCCTACGTCACCCCAGAGTAGATCACCATGACGACGATTCAAACGACGATCTCGCCAGTGGATGGTTCGGTCTACGTCGAGCGGCCGTATGCGACGCCTGCTGAAATCGACCGGACGCTGGAACGGGCGGCTGCCGCTCAGCGCGGCTGGAAAGCGACGCCCCTCCCCGAACGGGCGGCCATCTGCGAGCGCATGGTGCAGGTTATGCTGGAGCATATCGACGCCATTGCCGCCGAACTCACCTGGCAGATGGGGCGGCCGATCCGCTATGCGCCGATGGAGATTTCACGCGGGTTCCAGGAACGCGCCCGCCACATGGTGGCAATTGCCCCGGAGGCGCTGGCCGATATTCCGACGCGGCCCAAAGCAGGCTTTCAACGCTTCATCCGGCGGGAGGCGCTGGGGGTGGTGCTGGTGCTGGCCCCGTGGAACTACCCCTACCTCACCTCGGTGAACTCGGTTGTGCCGGCGTTGATGGCCGGGAACAGCGTCATCCTCAAGCATTCCAACCAGACGCCGCTGGTGGCGGAACGCTATACCGAAGCGTTCCGCGCGGCTGGACTGCCGGACGGCGTGATCCAGCACATCCATGTGCCGCATGATGCCGTCGCCCGTATGATCGCCGATCCGCGCGTGGCGTATGTGGCCTTCACCGGATCGGTGGCCGGGGGACACGCGGTGCAGGAGGCATCCAGCAGCCGCTTCATCGCCACCGGGATGGAACTGGGCGGCAAAGACCCGGCTTACGTCCGGGCGGATGCCGACCTGCCCTTCGCCATCGAGAACGTGGTGGATGGCGTGTTCTTCAACAGCGGGCAGTCGTGCTGCGGCATCGAGCGGGTGTACGTGCATGAGGCGGTTTACGATGCCTTCGTCGAAGGGGCAGTCGCCCTGACCCAGCAGTACGTCCTGGGCAATCCGCTCGATCCCGAAACGACGCTCGGCCCGATGGTACGAACCAGCGCGGCGGAGTTCGTCCGGCGGCAGATTCAGGAGGCGGTGCAGCAGGGGGCGCAGGCCTTGATCGATCCGGCGCGGTTCCCCGCCGACCAGCCGGGGACGCCCTACCTGGCCCCGCAAATCCTGGTGCATGTCGATCACCGCATGAGCGTGATGACCGAGGAGAGCTTTGGGCCGGTCGTCGGCATCATGAAGGTCAGGGACGATGCCGAGGCCATCGCCTTGATGAACGACAGCCACTACGGGCTGACGGCTTCGATCTGGACGGCGGATGTCGAGGCGGCCATTCGCATCGGCGATCAGGTCGAGACGGGGACATGGTACATGAACCGCTGCGACTATCTCGATCCTGCATTGTGCTGGACAGGCTGTAAGGACACCGGGCGGGGCTGCACGCTGTCGATCCTGGGCTACGAGAGCCTGACGCGGCCCAAGTCGTTCCACCTCCGCACAGCGACGCGGTGAGTGTTCGGATCAACCGCCGGCCCGCGCGAGGTTGAGCGCCAGGAGCCGCCGGAGCAGTTCTTCGTCGCCGTCTTCAGTGCGGAGCGAGTCGAATAGGTCGCCCCAGCCATAGGCGTCCAGCACCGTCCGGTCGAGGTCGTCATGCAGTTCGGTTAGGCGCGGCGCGAAGTCGCGGGCGACCTTGACCAGTTTCTCGCCGTTGGATTCGCCGCTGCGGTGGACGGCCAGGGCGTTATACAGGTTGGTGAGCGTGCGTTCCTTGAGCGCCCGGCTGTCCGCTCCCAGCGCGATCATGTCGGGCGGGTTGAGCCAGGCTTCGCGCTCGGCGTAGAGCGTCTTTGCTGCTGCGCTGATAGCGGCATGGCGCGGCGAATGGATATCTTCCTGCCCCGGCGACCAGGGGAAGGGAAAGGTTTCAAAGCAGCTTTGGGCGTTGTAGGTCGGATCATTGCCGACTCCGTGCCGGGACGCGAGGCGCACCGACCACGATTCGTGAACCGTCGAATGCAGTACACCAAAGAAGTAATCATCGTCACGACAAATTGCGTAGACGCGGCTGTCAGGCAGGAACTCCGGCGCGGCCCAGACAAAGATGCGGTGTTTCGCCACTCTGGGTGTGAATATCTGACGCTTCAGGTTCTTCGCAGATTGACGGTATTCTTCGCCACTGCGTCCCAGAAGCCACCAGTGTTCCCGCCGATGTGTATCTCTATTTTCATCACGAATGGGCTTTACTTCCGCTTCAACGTAGCGGAAAGGCATTTCATAAGCGGCCGCTTCCTGCTCAGAAAGCAGCCCAAAGTCGATGATCCAGTAGCTGCGGGGTCGCTGAACAATATCGCTGCCGTTCAGGTAGGGTCGGACGACCTCAGCATTGCTGCGACCGCTCCGGTTGACTGCGGCGAGCATCTTGCGGGCTAAGTCATCGGGTATCTCGAACGGCCCTACCTTGACCGGGCCTTGAAAGGCGAATCCCTGATTATCCGGCAAGACTTGGGCTTTCGTCGCATCGATGGTATTCTGCAAATCAGAGTTGAGGTGCGTCACAGGCACATCATCGAGACGGTAATCCCGCTCTGAACCATCGTCGAAGCCGACAATAGAAATCCTCACCGCCGCGCCCTTCAACACCCAGGCGCGATCTGACCATGCCATGAAGATGTCACCAGTTTGCTTGATTCGTTCCAGAACGGATCGGTTTGCCCCGGCGCGGATCGACTGCGTAGCCAGAAATCCGGCTCGTGTGCCGAGGCCAGACCGCTTGCGTCTCTCGATCAGCCGCCGCGCCTTTTCGTACCAATATGTGACCAGATCAGCTCCACCGGGTACATGGCCTTCATACAAGCCGCGCAGATCATCGACATAGGCATCGCCGAGTTCGCCTCGCATCCTTTTGTCACCCAGAAAGGGCGGGTTGCCCATGATGACATCGACTTCCGGCCAGTCCGGTTCATAGGCAGCGCCATCGGGGCGATAGCGCAGGATGGCATCATCACAGATGATCCGGTCGGGTTCATCCGGGCTGTTCTTGTCCCTGAGAATGGGATGCGGCAGTTGGCGCGGGTGCGGGACGCGGCGCGAGGTATAGAAGTGCAGGACGCCGCCCTCGTCTTCGTAACGCCATTGCAGATAGCCGATCCAGACGACGACTTTCGCCAGATTCGCCGCGAATTCGTCCTTCTCGATGCCGTAAAGCTGGCGTGGGGTGACGACATCGCGGAACGGCAGTCCGACCGGCTCGAAGAACTTGCGAACGCGGCTTTCCAAGTCTTTGAGGGCACGCAGGCTGACATAGAGGAAGTTGCCGCTGCCGCAGGCTGGATCGAGAACGCGGGTGTTTTCCAGTCGGTTCATCATGCGGTCATGCAGGGCGATCAGGTGTTCATAGGCGGTTTGTTTGGGACGCGGCGCGGCGCTACTGAGGTAGGTTTGCAGCAGCGGTTCGGCCTCGGCACGGATGGCATCCCATTCCCGGTAGAGAGGATGCATCAAGACCGGCTCGACCACCAGCCGAATATCGGACTCGCCGGTGTAATGCGCCCCCAACTGCGCTCGTTTGGAGGGGTCGAGCGCCCCCTCGAACAGCGTACCGAAGATGCTGGGATTGACGAAGCGCCAGTCGGTCTCGCTGACTTCGCCGAGCAGGGCAATGCCGCCGGGAATCTGCGTCAGGTCGAGGATTTCGTAGCGGTCATCAGCGCCGGGTTCGGATTCACGGAACAGCCCGCCGTTGAAATAGGGCACGGGCTTCATGATAAAGGCCGGTGACAGGCCGTCCATGGACTCGAACAGTCGCCGCATCTCTTCGACGAAGGTTTCGGGGATGCCGTTGGTCGCGCCTTCGACCAGATAGCGGAAAACGGGCTGGTTGAAAGGCGTGGGCATCAGGTCGATGTCTTCGGCGAACAGCGCGAAGACCAACCGGGTCAGGAAGCGGGCAATCTGGAGGGGATGCCAGGCGGGCTGACCAGCGGGGTCGGTGTGCTGCCGCATCAGGTCGGCCAGATGGGCGAACTTCTCCGCCAGACCCAGGGTGATCTTCTCGCGGCGTTCCAGTTCGGTCTGGCGCAGTTCCAGGAACTTGGCCGGGTTTTCCAGCAGCCAGACGATGTACCGCTGATATTCGGGGCGGAGCAGATCTTCGTTGGTGAAGACGAAAGGCAGCCCGCTGGTATTCGGCCACTGCGGGTAGATGCGGTATTCCAGGAAGTCGCAGACGACCAGCAGCGGGGGGTTATCCAGGCCGCCCTTGTAGGCCAGCAGTTGGGCATAGGCGGCGTCCAGATCGCGGTGTTTGCCCTTGTACTCCCAGGCGAAGTGGCCTCGATACCAGACATCCGCCCGTCCGCGCCCGCCGGTCGCTTTGGCGACGTTCTCCTCGAAGGCGAAGTCTGTGCCTTCAGGATCGGCCTGGACGGGAGTCTTGTGACCGACCAGCAGGCACAACTCATTGAAGTGACTTTGAGCGGCCTGCTGTTCACGCAGGCTGCTCTGCGCCCACCGATCCACAAACTCGCGGGGTGTCATCATCGCGGCGATACCAGCCCTCAAACGGATGTTCTGAATAGCCCCATTTTAGCAGATTTCGCACGGCGGGGAAACGAACGGGGCGGCTGTGATGGCCGCCCCGTTGGGATCAGTGCATTGAACGAATGCGTTAGGCGGTGGCGCTGGCGCCGTTGGTGGGGGTCAGGCGGCCGTCCATCAGTTCCTCGAAGGTAGTGCGGTCGAGCGTTTCGCGCTCCAGCAGCACCTCGACGAGGGTATCCAGCTTGGCGCGGTTCTCCAGCAGGATGGTCTTGGCGCGGTTGTAGCTGGTGGTCAGGATGCGGCGGACTTCGTTATCGATGTCCTCGGCGGCCTGTTCGCTGTAATCACGCTGCTCGAACATATCGCGTCCCAGGAAGACCGATCCGCTGCCGCCGCCGAAGGTGCGCGGCCCCAGCACATCGCTCATACCGTAGCGCGTGACCATCGCCCGCGCCCAGAAAGTGACCTGTTCGAGGTCGTTGCTGGCCCCGGTGGTGAACTGGCTGAAGACGATCTCTTCCGCCGCCCGGCCACCCAGCGCCGCGCAGATGGTATCCTCGAAGTATTCCTTCGTGTGGAGCAGCTCTTCTTCGTCCGGGCGGGCCATGACGTAGCCGCCGGCGCGTCCACGCGGGACGATGGTGATCTTGGCGACGGGGTTGCTGTGCGTCAGGACATGGTGCAGGATGGCGTGCCCGCCTTCATGGTAAGCGATCTGGCGCTTCTCACGGTCGGAGATGACGCGGGACTTGCGCTCCGGCCCCATCACGACGCGATCCATGCTTTCGCTCAGTTCGCTCATGCCGATGGCTTTCTTGTTGCGGCGGGCGGCCAGGATCGCCGCTTCGTTGACCAGGTTTTCCAGGTCTGCGCCGGAGAAACCGACGGTCATCTTGGCGATCTGCTCGACATCGGCATCGGGAGCCAGCGGCTTGCCTTTGGTGTGGACTTTCAGGATTTCCTGACGACCCTTGATGTCCGGGTTGTCCATGATGACCTTGCGGTCGAAACGGCCAGGACGCAGCAGAGCCGGATCGAGGATGTCCGGGCGGTTGGTGGCCGCGCAGACGATCACGTTGGTTCCGGTCTCGAAGCCGTCCATCTCGACAAGAATCTGGTTGAGGGTCTGCTCGCGCTCGTCATGACCGCCGCCCAGCCCCGCCCCACGATGCCGACCGACCGCATCGATTTCATCGACGAAGATGATGGCGGGCGCTTCCGCTTTGGCGCGCTCGAAGAGATCGCGGACGCGGCTGGCGCCGACGCCGACGAACATCTCGACGAACTCGGAGCCGGAAATACTGAAGAAAGGCACACCGGCCTCACCGGCCACGGCGCGGGCCATGAGCGTCTTGCCTGTGCCGGGCGGGCCGACCATCAGCACGCCTTTGGGGATACGGGCGCCGAGGCGGATGAATTTCTCCGGTTCCTTGAGGAACTCGACGACTTCCTTGAGTTCCTCTTTGGCCTCTTCGCAGCCAGCTACATCGGCGAACGTGACCTGCGGGCGTTCCATATCACGGGTGACACGGGCACGGCTGCGGCCAAAGCTCAAAGCCTGATCCTGCCCGGTGCGGACGGAACGCATCATGCGCCACAGCAGCCAGATGATGAGCAGTGTGGGGATGACGGCGATGAGCAGTTGGAGGAGGACGTTAGAGGTGTTGTCACCGGGGATTTCCGCGTAGCTGAAGGAGGTCAACTGCGCGTCGCTGACGCCGAACGTTTTCAATTGGGCGAAGAGATCGGCTTCCCGTTCCTTGTAGTAAGTCACGGTGTCGCCGCTTCGCAGGTCGATAATCACGTCCTGCCCGCCGCGCACCGTCACCTCTCGAATATCGCCGCCCTTGATGGCATCGGCGAAGTCGTTCAGGGTGATGCGGTTGCCGCCAGAGAAGTTGTTGGGCGAGGCAAACGCGAAGATGAACAGCAGCACGACCACGCCCAGCACGATGAGCCAGAAGCGCTGGGCATTGCGGCTGCCAAAAGGGGAATTGGGACTGTTGTTGTCGTTCTGCGAGTCGTTGGGTCGATTGTTCACGAAGGTGGCGCACTAACGCTACGTCTCAGCGGCAGACCGCGCCTCTTCTCCTTTCGATTTCATCCTGCCGTGAAGCGGATATCCGTGCGGAAACCAGAATTGATTTGACCGGAGGATTGCGAAACCTATGCGGATGACAGGAATCATGCCTCCATCATAATCGGCAATGGGCGGCGGGTCAATATCACCGGATGAGACGCCTGTTAGACCCACCTTAGATTTTCAGACTGCGATCCCGCCCAGCCGTTGGCTGATAGCCAGACCGAGAAAGTTAATAGTTGATAGTTTATAGTTGATGGAAAAATGCGGTGATAGATGAGAAATGATAAGAATGAGAATGCGAGAATCGTGAGAATTGTCGCTAATGTCGTCAGTGTCGTCAGTGTCGTCAGTGACACTGATAGCCAAATAAGTCGAATTGTCCGAAATGTCGTCCATGCCGGACGGAT
>JAEUQZ010000460.1 GCA_016788965.1 Anaerolineae bacterium
GCCACCGCGATCACCAGCGCGATGAGTCCGCTGACGAAGGGGAGGACGAAGTAGGTGAGGAGATCGGAGTTGGGCAGTGTTTGCAGGGCGAAACTGATCCGGCATTCCAGGCTGGAATCAGCCAGCGGCCGGCAGTCAGCCTCCGGCGGGGGTGATCCTTCAGCCCGGATGAACGCGACTTCTACCCTACGCCCTGGCTCAAGTCCTGACAGGATGGTCATGAAGCGCTGCTGCGCGGCGGCGTAATCACCTGGCTGATCGAACAACGCCTGGCCGTTGATGGCTGTCACCAGATCGAGCCGATCCAATCCGGCATTCACTGCTTCCCACGCGCCCGCTGTGATCGACCGGCTGCCGTCCACCGCCAGATAGGGCGTCAACATCGCGCCCAGGAAGGGGCGGTTGCTCCATGCTATCGCAGCCAGCAGGTAAACCACCAGCACCACGGCGGCCAGGATCACGACCAGGAGCGTGCTGAAGAAACCGACTTTCTGGTCGGGCAGTACATTCAAGGCGCGGTTTTGCTTCGAGTGGGGCATGGGCTGGACAGCCGGTGCGACGCTCATCAAACCCCTCCACTTCAGACTCATCTCATTCAGTGATTGTAACACAACTTTAACTTTGGATTGTTGCGTGAAATTGTCTTTGAGTTGGACTCTGATTTGGTTTCAGAAGATTACTCCTGATTGGGATATAATCGATCTGAAAATCAACGCATATGCAGGGGGAACCCATGTCAAGCACAGCAGCATCGACGATCCGCGTTCTGATTGCCAAGCCCGGCCTGGATGGGCATGATCGCGGTGCGAAGGTAATCGCGCGCGCGCTGCGCGACGCGGGCATGGAAGTGATCTACACAGGGCTGCGGCAGACTCCAGAAATGATCGCCGAAGCAGCCCTTCAGGAAGATGTGGATGTGGTTGGCCTGAGCATCCTGAGCGGCGCGCATCTGGCGCTGGTTCCACGGGTGCGCCAGATGCTCGACGAGCAAGGACTGGCCGATGTGCCCGTCCTGGTCGGCGGCATCATCCCCGATGAGGACATCCCCACCCTCGAACAGGCCGGCGTTGCCGCGGTCTTCGGCCCTGGAACGAATACGGAAGAGATCGCCAAGCGGATTCACGAACTGGTGGGCGACAAGGTCTGATGATCGATCTCGTCGAACCACTTCTGGGCGGTGATCGGCGGGCGCTGGCGCGGCTGCTGACGGCGGTCGAGAACGAAGCCGCTGGGATCGAATCGGCGCTGGCGGCGCTGTATCCGCATACGGGACACGCCTGGGTGATCGGGCTGACCGGATCACCGGGATCGGGCAAGAGTTCGTTGGTGACGGCGCTCGCCAAGCAGTACCGGGCACAGGGGGAAACGGTCGGCATTATCGCGGTCGATCCTACTAGTCCCTTCACAGGCGGCGCGATTCTGGGGGATCGCATCCGAATGCGCGACCTCTCTGGGGATCGCGGCGTGTTCATCCGCAGCATGGCGACGCGCGGCAGCCTGGGCGGGCTGTCACGGGCGACGCGCGATGCGATCCGGGTCCTGGATGCGGCTGGATTCGACCGCGTGCTGGTCGAGACGGTAGGGGCCGGGCAGAGCGAAGTCGATATCGTCCGCGCGGCTTATACGACTGTGGTGATCGAAGCGCCGGGTATGGGTGACGATGTGCAGGCCATCAAAGCGGGCATCCTTGAAATCGCCGATGTGTTGGTGGTCAATAAGGCCGACCGCCCCGGCGCGGATAACACCGTGCGGGGTCTGCGGGCGATGCTGGAGATGGGGCATCCGGCCTCGCGCGAGCAGTTGGTGCGTCATCATGGGCAACTGATCGCGGTGGAAACTCCTACCAGGTCGGGTGATGAACGGCTGTGGCTCCCTCCAGTGGTGCGGACAGTGGCAATCGAAGACAAAGGGATCGAAGAGGTCATGCAGGCCATCGAAGCCCACCGCGCCTTTCTGAATCAGGATGGTCGCATGACCACCCTCGAACGCCAGCACATCGAGATCGAACTGCATAACCGGCTGCGTGAGGCGCTCATGATGCGGCTGCTGCGGACACTGCCCGTGGCATCGGTTGAATCGATTGTCAACCAGGTGCAGCAGCGAACGCTCGATCCCCAGGGCGCGGTCGAGCAACTGCTGGAAATACAGGCCACAACTGTGGCAAAATAGGGGCACGGGTGAGCTTTCGATGGGTGAGGCCGCGAGGTGCAACATCAGATGGATACGACCGTGACCAAAGTTCCGGGTACGACCAGTTATATTCGGGATACAGATTCGCACCGGACGGCGGAACCGACCGGGCCACATGGCCGTATCATGGTATTCTCCGGTTCGGCCTCAAAAGAACTGAGTGCCCAGATTGCCCATGAACTCAAAGTACCACTTGGGTCTTATGAGCGACTCGTCTTCCCCAACGAGAACATCTTCATCAAGCTCAAGGAAAGCGTGCGCGGGCAGGATGTCTATCTGATCCAGAGCATGGTCACACCGCTCCATGACAACATCATGGAGATGCTGATCATGATCGACGCACTCAAACGAGACTGTGCCGGTCGGATCAATGTGGTCATACCGTACATGTCGTATACGCGCTCCGACAAGAAGGATCAACCGCGTGTGCCGATCACAGCTCGGCTGATCGCCAACATGATCGAGGTGGCGGGCACAGACCGCTATATGACCATCGACCTGCACGCGGGGCAAATCCAGGGTTTCTTCAATATTCCCGGCGACGCACTGACGGCCTTTCACCTACTGAGTGATTACATCCGCGACAAACACATCCCTGATTTGACGGTTGCTTCTGCCGATCTGGGCTTCGCCAAGAAGGGGCGCAACTGGGCGGAGAAACTCGGCACGCCCCTGGTCATCATTGAGAAACGACGCTTGTTCAACACCGGCAACGCTGAGGCCCTGACGGTCATCGGCGAGCGTGAACACATTGAAGGACGCAATGTCCTCCTGGTCGATGACGAGGTGCTGACGGGCGGAACCATTGTCAAGGCCGTCGAAGCGATCCGGGATCGCGGCGCGAAGGATGTGTATCTGGTCTTCACCCACGCGCTGCTGAAAGCCCAGGCGTATGATCGGCTGCGCGGCCTGGGTTTGAAAGAGATCATGACGACCGACACGGTTCCACTCCTCCCAGACAAAATCCTCCCGAATATGACCATTCTGTCCGTCGCGCCGCTCCTGGCAGAAGTCATCCTGCGTTCGCATCAGGGGCGCAGCGTCGGCGAATTGTTCAACGAATAGACCCCCATCCGAATTGTGCCCGGACTATCCGGGCACATTCGACACACCTATGACTTGTTTCCCATCTGGTTCAGTGCATGGAGCGAGCCGTAACAGCGGCGCAGCAAGTCTTCGCATTGGAGCCAGTCGCGGGTTGGATCGGCGGAAGTGCGCCCGGTGATGGTGTCCAGCACATTGTTGGCTTCCACCCGCAGTTCTGCGGACTCACGGGTTTGTTCGGGGTTCAGCCCAAAGATGGCCGCGTGCAGCGCGGTCATCGTTTGGATGAACGCCGATTTGTCACTCTGGCCGACCAGTTGGCGGTGTACGTCCCAGTATTCAGCTTCCAGTTGGGCGGCCTGTGATGGATCGAACTCCAGACCGGAATAGCGCCGCGCGATGCGGTAGAACTTCTCCAGATTGTCGCGGATCACGGCCTCATCATGGTCTTTGGGAACCCAGGCCGCCGATGCGCGGGTGACATAATAGGCAGCCAGCAGCGAGACCGGAAAAGGGATATGAAACTGCGCCTGCACCAGGGCAACGACCAGGCGCAGCAATCGCAGCCAATTGCGGTC
>JAEUQZ010000461.1 GCA_016788965.1 Anaerolineae bacterium
GTTCAAACCGATGGACGATTATCTCGCCCCAGAGCCACTCTGCCAACCGTTCAACCCGCGCCGGGCGGATAATTCGTACTCGCCGAGATCGCCTCCCAGGCGTCCCAATCGCGCTGCATCCCCGCCACCTTCTCGCGCATCACCTGGAGCGCGTCCGGCCCCAGCGCCAGCCGCAGCGGAGGGTTTTCCTCGCTGGCCGCCTGGACGATGGCCCGCGCCCCACGCACCGGATCGCCTGGCTGTTTCCCATCGACGTGGGGTAGATTATCACGGCGCTTGCCCACGGTCGGATCATAATCGGCAAGGCGCTGCTCGGCCAGCAGCAGCGACCGCCCGGCGAAATCCGTGCGGAAGACTCCCGGCTCGACCAGCATCACCCCGATGCCCAGATGCGCCGCTTCTTTCGAAAGCGACTCCGACAGGGCTTCTAGCGCGTGCTTGGTGGCGCAGTAGACTCCTGACCCCAGAAATCCCACCACGCCGCCCTGCGAACTCAGGTTGATGACCAGTCCGCTGCGCCGGGCACGCATGTGCGGCAGCACCGCCCGGATCACATGCAGCACGCCGAAGACATTCACCTCGAAGACGCGGCGTGCTTCCGAGTCGCTGACTTCCTCGACCGCGCCGACGATGCCATGCCCGGCGTTGTTCACCAGCACATCGATCCGCCCAAAGCGGTCGAGGGTCTCCTGGACAGCCGTCGCCACCTGCTCCGGTTGCGTGACATCCATGAGCAAGCCCAAAGCGCATTCGGGGTGCAGCGCCGTAATCGCCGCCTGCTGATCGGGCTGGCGCACTGTCCCGGCCAGAATGTTGCCGTGTTCGAGGATGGCCTCGGCCAGCGCCCGCCCAAAGCCGGTCGAAACCCCGGTGACGAACCATACACGCTGTTCAGAGGATGGTTTCATGGGTATGATGAATCCTGCTTGCTGAGCCTGACCACAGACTGACGCGCGGCACGATCCGATTCATGCCGCCGAGTGCCTATGATAGTCGATCCCGGCCCGATCAGCACGCATTTGTCCGCTGCCGGACTGCCCAATTGGAGAACGCAAGGTGACGACCGTCAAAGACCTGCTGACCTCAAGCGACCTGTTCCAACTGGCGCAGCTTTTGCGGCTGTTCCGCGATTCCAAGACCTTCGTGGACAGCACCCTCCGCGTCGGGCATGATCCCCAGGCAGTGCAGGACGCCTTCACGGCTCAGATTGTCGCGCCCTTCGCCATCCGGCTGGATCGATTGATGGCTGACTTTCAGTCCTCCGCTCAAAGCGAGTCCCAGAAGCTGGTCGCGCTGGCGGCCTTCACCCGCCAGCTTGAGGCTGAGCTGCGTCCCTTCATCGAAACGCATTTTGACCTGCCCCACCCGGAATCGGATTCGCTCGGCCAGACAAACCGCTCGATGGAAGATCACATCGAGCGCATGTGGAACTGGCTGGAACGCCGCCCGGAACGCATTGCCAGTGAAGCCGAACGCGGCACGCTGTTGGCACTGCCGCACCCCTATGTCGTCCCCGGCGGGCGTTATGTCGAGATGTTCTATTGGGACAGCTACTTCATCGCGGTCGGCCTGTTGGCGTCTGGCCGCACCGCCCTGCTCAAGCACATCGTCGATAACGGCGCTGCCCTGATCGACCGTCTGGGCTATATCCCCAACGGCAGCCGCGAATACTTTCTCGGCCGCTCGCAGACGCCCTACTTTGCCTTCATGCTCGACCTGCTCAAGGCAGCCCTGCCCGAAACCTGGAATGAAACCGAGTCCCGCCAGCATTACGTCCGCATCCTGGAGCAGGAGTACCGCTTCTGGATGGATCAGAACGGCCAGCATACCGGCCGGTGCATCACCGTAGGCGGCGTGCCGCTGAACCGCTACTGGTCGAACATCGCCACGCCACGCCCGGAAGGCTACTACGAAGACATCACCACGGCCTTTGAAAAACTGGCCGGAGGGACTTATGCTCCCGATGAAGCCGCTCGCATCCAGGCCAACCTGTTCCGTGATCTCCGCGCCGGCTGCGAATCCGGCTGGGATTTCACCACCCGCTGGCTTGTCGCGGAGGGTTCACCGCCCAGCGCCTATCCGCTCCACAGCATCCGCACCACGCAAATCCTGCCCATCGACCTGAATGCCATGCTCTACCACTACGAGCGCCGCCTCGCTGAAGCCAGCGATGATGCCGAAGTCGCCGCCCGCTATCGCCAGCAGGCCGCTCGTCGCCGTCAGTTGATTCTGGATCACTTCTGGGATGCCGATGCAGGCTGGTTCATCGACTGCCTCGTCCCCGAGTCCGCGCTTTTGCCGGAGCGGATGCCGGCCCGCGAGGTGCGCGGCGACGAACTCGTTTCGACCGGCATCCTCTCGATTGCGGGCATCTTCCCGCTGTTCTGCGGCCTGCTCGACCCTGCCGACCCTACCGACGCCCGCCGGATCGAGCAAATCGTCCGCACGCTGACGCGCCGCTTCGTGCAGCCCGGCGGAGTCGTCAACAGCCTGACGTACAAGGAAACCGGCGTCGGCTACGGGCAGCAGTGGGATTATCCCAACGGCTGGCCGCCCCACCAGTGGATCACAGTTGCGGCACTCGAACAGGTTGGTTATAACGATGTCGCCTCCCGGATCGCTGGGCTGGTGGTCGATCACGCCCGTGCAGCCTACGGACGCACCGGCAAGATGCTGGAGAAATACAACGTGGTCGATCCCAACCGCATCGCCGAAGGCGGCGAATACCGCACGCAGGACGGCTTCGGCTGGACGAACGGCGTGGTCTCAGCCTGCCTCGCCTATCTCCGCCGCGGTGCTTTCTGGCAGGAGGTGAACAGTGAAAGAACTCGATCAGGTCGTTCTCCTGGTTGATCTGCCGGACTTCCATCTCAAGGTGGTCGATGTGGGCACAATCGTCGATGTCACCCCCAATGGACGCCAGTTCACCCTGGAGTTTTTCAACTACAGTGGTGATACACTGGCGGTTGTACCCGTCGCCCCTTCACAGGTGCGTCCATTGCGTGACCAGGAGGTGATGAGCGCGCACGTATTGGAGAGGGATTGATTTTTAGTCTCCGCCGATCACACGAGGATGCGGTTATGGCTGTGAACGAACATTGGATGGAAGTCATCAGTCCTTACGATGGCAGCGTCGTTGGGCGCGTGCCGGAATGCGCCGAAGACCAGGTGCGCGAGGCTATCCGCCGGGCAAGCGAGGCCGCGCCGGGCATGGCCGCCATGCCCGCCCACCAGCGCGGCGCGATCCTCAACAAAGCCGCCCAACTCATCGCCGGGCAGGTGGACGATCTGGCGCGGCTCATGGCCCGCGAGAACGGCAAGCCGCTCAAGTACGCTCGTGCTGAGGCACAGCGAGCCGTCGATACCTTCAACTTCGCTGCCGATGAAGCCCGCCGCCTGCATGGGGAAACCATCCCGCTGGATGCTTCGGCTGCGGGTGTGGGCAAGTTTGGCTACTTCGTGCGCGTTCCGGTCGGCGTGATAGCCGCCATCACGCCCTTCAACTTCCCGCTGAATCTCTCCGCCCACAAGATCGCCCCGGCTATCGCCGCGGGCTGCCCGGTCGTCATGAAGCCGGCCCCGACCACGCCCATGACCGTACTGCGTCTGGCCGAGATTCTCCGCGAGGCGGGTCTGCCCGACGGCGCGTTCGAGGTTGTCACTGGCGGGGCAGATGTGGGAACCTGGCTGACCACCGATCCGCGCATCGCCATGATCTCGTTCACGGGCAGCGTTCCGGTCGCCCGCCAGATCACCCGCACCGCTGGACTGCGCCGGGTGGTGCTGGAACTGGGCGGCAACGCCGCCACC
>JAEUQZ010000462.1 GCA_016788965.1 Anaerolineae bacterium
GAACGCTGTCTCTCCCTTCATGACCCCCTCCCTTCCATTCATCCATCGAACTTTTGTTTGGTGTCCGGTGGCTAGAAGATCCCATACGAATTGAACCGCCAAGACGCCAAGAGCGCCAAGATCATGCGGAGGGTGTGGGAAATCTATCAGAAGCAGAGGGGCGCGGGCGACGCGCCCCTTCGATTTGCGGCTAATTCAGGCTGAGCCTGAAGGTTTCCGCCATCGCCAGCAGGGTTGGCTCGATGGTTGCCAGTTCCCCCGGCGCGGTCAGGGCCAGCATCAGAACATACTGCGACTGCCCGTCCGGGGTCTTGCGCTGCATGTCCACGATCATCAGCAGCAGGTTGAACTGGTTCGTGCTTGTGAATGACGCCCAGGCTGCCGGGCGGTCATTGATGGTACGGGCGGTCGATTGGGAAGCTTTGCCGAACGCATCTTCAACCGGGGTGATGAGGTAGTTGATGAAACTGAGTGGGGTAGGCGACAGGCCCAACTCGGCTTCACCACCCATCGTGCTGGTGCTGGCGAGTCCTACTGCGATCAGCACCTCCCCGGCTGCAAAAGGCGGCGGCAGCGCCCCATCCAGCGGCTTCGCTAAGGCCGAGGCATTGCTGCCGATCAGGATGTTGGGGAAGTCGTTTTGTTCTTCAGCGGTCAGCCAACCCTCCGGGTACTTGAAGCTCAACTGCCCGGCAGGACTGCCCTCGCCGCCCAGCGTGAGCGTCTTCTCGGCGCTGATGTGGATGTCCCCCGGACAGGATTGGAGCAGCGCCTCGATTTCAGCGGCAGCTTGCGCCAGCAGGCTGCGCGCGCCGTCGGCGTCGCTGTCGGATGCTCTGGCGCGGGCCTGTTCCAGCAGGCTGACAGCCGCATCGATGTCGATCTCGCAGCCTCCCTCCTGGGCATGAACCAGGAATGTGGGAATCAAGAACACCAAAAGCAGGGCCAGTTTGAAAGCGTGCATCAGCTTGTACCTCCGTGAGATAGACGCCAAGGGCATGAGATTGGTTCCCTTTCTCGGTTGTGTCGTCAAGCCCCAGAGATGTTCTCAGACTTTCGGCGGATTCTCATAGAATCTCAACGCATTTCATTGTGATTTCTTGCGAATGGGAGGATAATTGTTAAGGCTAGATTACATGGAGCAAACCGCTCATGGCTTTTGGGCGATCCAGCGTCTGGGATGAAGTGGATGACTTCCTCACATCGACACCCACGCCGCGAAACATCATCGACTTCCAGCTTTCCGAGTCAGCGCAGGAACGCTACCGCCGATTGATTCAGCTCAGCCAGGACGGGCGGCTGAATCCCGATGAGCGGATCGAGCTGTATGAGCATATGGCCGTCGAGACCTTCCTCAAACGGCTGAAGCTGAAAGCCGCCGCCAAGAACAACGCCGCGCCCCCCTCGAAATAGTTCCCCGCAACCTGAAGCCTGACCATGCGTAGAATCCGGTGAAGCAGAGTCACTTCACAGGAGATCAGGACATGGCCGAGCGTCCGCAGTGGGAATACATGAGCGTGTTCGTGGAAGCTGAAGCCGAGCCGGTGCAGGATTACCTGATGGAACTGAAGACCTGGAAATCGGGCATTCCGCGCAACACGCCGGAATCGATGATGCCGCGCCTGGATGCCTATGGACAGGACGGTTGGGAACTGGTGCATATGGAGCCGGTCTATGTCGGGCGGAACGCCGATGTCTTGGTGGTAGACAGCGGCCGGGGCGCGTCTGGCTGGTCGAGTACCTACTTCTGCGTCTTCAAGCGGGTGGTGCTGTAGGCGAGCCTGCCTTTCAATTCGTGACTTCTCACAACCGAATGGATGGGGAAAGCAGTAGACATCTCTATGAAACAGGACTATACTGTTCATAGGGATTGACATCAACGCGCTGTGCATCGCAGCGGCGGATCGCAACGCCAACTGAACATCAAAGCTGCCGAAAGCCTCGCCTGAGTATTCAGACGCGCTTTCGGCAGTTTTATTTCCCCGGCCTGATTTGCTCCTTGTGCATTGGGGGGATGCCGCATTCCCCTTCAATTGAAAGGAAGTGTCTTCATGCTGCGTCGAAACTGGAACTGGGCGCACTTCGCGCTCATCGTCGTGGTTGTCCTCTTGAGCTTGTCGGTTGTTACCGCGCAAGATCAGCCGAAACCGGAGGCGGTCGGGCTGCGGCCGGACGCGCCGCCCTATGCCCTGCACGGGCCGTACTGGGTGGGAGTGCGGGATTACTCGGTTCCAGAAGGGGATACCCATTTCTGGGTGTCCGTCTGGTATCCCGCGCTGAACCCAAAAGGCGAAGCCGAGACCATCACCTATGTCGTTTCGGATGAACGGCGGCTGGCGCTGAGTCTTCCTGAAGACATGAAAACACCCATCTTTGGACACGCGCTCGCCAAGGCAGAACCGGATATGCAGAGCGGCCCTTACCCGCTGGTTGTCTATTCGCCGGGCTTGAATATGTGGCGTCAAGAGGCCAGCTATCTGATGGAGCATCTGGCCTCGCAGGGCTTTGTCGTGATGGCGATGGAGCATAATGGCGAGACTCTGGAGAGCATGTGGGGCGGCGCATACTATCGGCCTGCAGAGACTCTGCTGGCGATTCAATATGCCGATCAACTGACGTCGGCAGATGGCGATCTGGCCGGACTGATCGATGTTGACAGGCTGGCGCTGATGGGCATCTCATCGGGTGGCTGGACGGCGCTGGTGGGCGCTGGCGCTCGCATGGATCTGAGCGGATGTCCGATTTTTGAGAGCCAGGCTCCTGGCGCGTCGTGGACTGGCGACTGCCAGGCATTCGTGCCGCAGCAAAAAGAGATTGCCTCGTTGTTTGGGATGGAGGCGGTTCCGGCGGCCCTGTGGCCGGCATACAATGATCCACGGGTCGATGCCCTGATCGCAATGGCTCCCGATGGAGACATCTGGGGGGCCGACTATCAGGGAGTCGCATCCGTACTTGTTCCGACCCTGGTGATAGCCTCCTCTGCCGACAGCGCCAACGTGCCTGAGTTCAGCTCGTATCCGATCTATGAGCATCTGGGCAGCAGCAGCAAAGCACGTGTCGTCTTTGCCAATGCGGATCATCCAATTGCGCGCGATCAGTGTTCAGCGACTCCCTGGTTGGTTGATATAGGCATCTTCTGGCTGTGTTCCGACCCGGTCTGGGACAAGAATCGTGCTCAAGACCTCGTCAACCACTTCACGACGGCCTTCCTGCTGGATGTGCTGAAGGGGGACAAGGAGGCGCACGCGGCGCTGGCCCCGGATGCGGTGAGCTTCCCCGGCATCACCTACACGGCGGAGGGATTCTGATCTGAACGAATGAGTATCAAGGGGAGTCGAAGCTCCCCTTGAAGCGAATGAAAGGAAGTGTGTCATGTCACATCGCAGTCGTACATGGGCGCACTTCGCGCTCATCGTCATCGTTCTTTTGAGCCTATCGGTCGTCTCCGCGCAAGATCAGCCGAAACCGGAGGCGGTCGGTCTGCGGCCGGACGCGCCAGCCTATGCCCTGCACGGGCCGTACTGGGTGGGGACGCGGGATATGGTGATTGACCCGGAAACCGATGAACCATTGGAAGTCACCCTATGGTATCCAGCGCTCAATCCGCAAGGACTGGCTGAACAAGTAACCTATCCGGCGGTGCTGAAATTTGATGTCCCTGAAGGCACAGTTGGGGCTGTTCTCGGTCATGCCCTCAAGGACGCAGCGTTCGATCTGGCTGATGCACCTTATCCGCTGGTGGTCTTCTCACCGGGCTTTGGGGTAGCGCGCACCAACTATGCCTACC
>JAEUQZ010000463.1 GCA_016788965.1 Anaerolineae bacterium
CGATGCGGTGGATTTTCTGCCCTATCTCTGCCAGTTGGACTATATCGAATGCGAGTTGATGGGCATCGATCTGGATCGCCAGCACACACTGGCTGGGGGTGATCCGGTCTGCGACTTCCGCCTCAAGCGCCATCGCGCCTCCGCGCCGTGACCGCCGTTGAGCGGGCTGATCTTTCCTGATGCCGGATGCCCGCGCATTCGGCATCAATTTCGCCAAGAGTTACCAAAATGTCACCCTTTCCGTTCCATTTTGTGCTATCGTGGAGATACGCGGGGACTCTCGCCTGACGCCCTCCCCGATGAGAAATGTGAGAAAATCGGTCGATTCTCATTCTTATCATTCTTATCGATTCGCATCCGGGATCACGTTCGAGGGAGAAAGTCGCGCCGCATGAGGCACAAAATCCCTTCCGCAACTGCCGCAATTGCCGAAATTGCCGCAACAATCGTCCGGCATGGACGACATTTCGGACAATTCGTTTTCACTGGCTACCGGCTAAACGTTATTGACTATAAACTATAAACTACGAACTATTCTTCCCTCACTGACACAAACAGGCGCATCCAACCCTGACGGCACTGACGCCATTGCCGCCAACTCCGCCAGATAACGCACTGCATTTGTCTGGCTATGAGCTAACAGCTAAAGGCTATCAGCTTCACTGCCATTGCCGCCAACTCCGCCACAAAACCAGACCCAGTGTCCGTTCCCTATCCTCATCCGATTCTCAGGTATCGCGCGGGCAAATCTGCATATAATCGTCATGACTTCCGTCTGGGAAGTGATACCATAGTCCGTTTATCAGGAGGATTTGCCCAGTGATACGCAAGCGCATTGTTTGGATGATCGTTCTGGCCTTGATGCTCAGCCTCACCGCCGTGGCCTCCGCCCAGGATGAAGCCGTTGCGACCGGGCTGAACAGCCCCCGCCAGCTCGCCTTCGATAGTGATGGTACGCTGTACATTGCCGAGGCTGGCTCCGGTGGGGATCGGGATGTCGAAGGAACCTACGGTCCGGCCAAAGGCGGCGATACCGCCCAGGTCAGCATCGTCTCTCCGGCGGGCGAGCAGTCCGTGTTGATCGACAACCTCTCCAGCATGGACGCAGGTTTCGGCCAGATCGAGGGCGTGATGGCTTTGCATGTCACCGAGGACAGCTACTGGGTGGTCTTTGGCCTGGGGCCGAAGGAACTCCAGGATGGGCAGTACGCCTCGGCGCTGGTGCAGTACAACCGCGAGACCCTGGCCGTCGAGCAGGTGATCGATCTGGCGGCCTTCGAGACCGAAAACAACCCCGATCAGGTCGAGGAACTGGTCTCCAACCCGTCTGACATCGCCGTGGATGCGAATGCAACCGTCTACATCGCTGATGCCAGCGCGAATGCTGTGTTTAGCTGGACAGCCGACGATGGCGTGCAGGTCTTCGCGGCCTGGCCGCCCGTCGAGGGCGAACCGGCTGCCGTGCCAACCTCCGTCTCTGTAGGGCCGGATGGCGACATCTACGTCGGCTTCCTGAGCGGCTTCCCCTTCCCGACGGAAGGCGCGCGAATCGAACGGTACAGCGCCGACGGCGAACTCCAGGAAACCTATGCTGGGCTGACCCTGGTGACGGATATCCTCGTGACCGCCGAGGGGACATTGTACGCGGTCGAGTTCGCGGGCGGCTTCGGCGACCAGGGCTACACTCCAGCGTCAGGCCGCGTCGTGATGGTTACGGCAGATGGAATCGAAGCGGTGGCTGAGGGGCTGAACTTCCCCTATGGCATCGCCCAGAACGCCGATGGGCAGTTGTTCGTCTCGGTGGAGAGCTACGGCGTCCCGGCAGACAGCGGCCAGGTCATCATGGTCGGCGGCATGTAATTGAGCGTTGGATGAGTAATCCGCCGACGGATCGTTCTGCTCCGTTAGTATAGACTGCGATCCGCGAACCTGTGGGGCACGGCCCGCTGTGCCCCACAGACTGCAAGAATGACTCTGCGGATCAGGCCTCGTTGGTTGTTACCCTATGAATGCACATGGAGTCGTTATGTCTCAACGCAGGATGTTGAACTTGCTCGGTATTCTGATCCTGATGGGGATCACTGCCCTGGTCAGCGTGGGCGCGTACATCATGCTGATTGGCGGTTCGGGCGAAGCCAGCCAGCCGATCAGCGCCCCGACCCTCGATCTTTCGACGCCGACACCTAACGCCGAGCAGACCCAGGTGGCTGTCCTGTCGGCGCAGGTGGCCGATCTCCAGGCAACGATCACCGCTCTGGAAGCAGTCAGCGCGGCAGCCGAAGCCACCGTAGAAGCGGTGGTCGAATCCACTGTTGAACCGACCGTCGCGCCGACAACGGAACCCGCTCCGGCCGCAGCCGCCCCGTCGCTCTACCGGATCGTCTCCGAAGAATCGCAGGTCAGCTTCACGCTGACGGAAGACCTGCGCGGGCAGTTCACGACCGTGATCGGCACGACCAACCAGGTCGCCGGGGACATCCAGGTGGATTTCGCGGCTCCGGCCAATTCGCGCGTGGGCGTGATCCGCATCAATGCGCGGACGCTGGCGACCGATAACGAATTCCGCAACCGCGCGCTCCGCAGCGAAATTCTGGAGTCGTCCAATGACGCCTACGAATTCATTGACTTCACGCCGACGGCCGTGAGCGGCCTGCCGGAGACGCTGGCGGTCGGGGAAACTGTGACCTTCCAGGTGGCGGGCGATCTGAAGATTCGGGAAATCACCCAGCCAGTCACCTTCGATGTGACAGCGACGGCCGCATCGGAAGGCCGTTTGGAAGGAACCGCCACGGCCCAGGTGACGCGGGCGCAGTTCAACCTGACGATTCCGAGCGTGCCGGGCGTGGCGAATGTCTCCGACGAGGTGACGCTGGAAATCAAGTTCGTCGCGGCGAAGGTCGAGAGCTAGACCCATGCCAACATGCGTAGGAGCGACCCGGCGGGCCGCTCCTGCGATGATTTGTCCTTCATTGGGATTCTGAATTATGTGGCGGCTTCGGAGGCTGCGCCGTTGGTCGTGTCATCCCGACGGTTGGCGAAGGCGGTGATCCGCATGAAGGCGCGTTCCTGGGGCGTCATGTCCACCGGGTACTCTGTGTCGTCGTAGGCTTCCAGGATGCGGTAGCCTTCTTTGATGTAGCCGCGAATGGTGTGCAGGCTGATGCCCATCTCGTCGGCGGCGAGGTGGGCGGGCATCCCGTCCAGCACGCACAGCTTGAGCGCCTGACGGATGCGCTCGGTCAGTTCAGGGAACTTCCGCACTTCCGGCAATACGGTGGCATGGAAGATGCGGTGGTGGAAGCGGTCATGGGTGGCATGGGCGACGCTGGTGGTGACGACGAAATCGTGGGCCATCGAGAACACAATCGCCCAGGTGATCTGGAGCCGCACCTCGTTCTTGAGCAGATAGCCGGATGCGCCAGCTTCGGCGGCGGCCTCCACCAGGTCGGGCTTGACCTCCTGCGCCAGACACAGGATGCGGATGCTGTTGACCTGGTGGCGCAGGCTGCCGATGGTATCGCGCAGTTCCTCGGCGCTGTGGAAGTGATCGGCTTCGAGCAGGACGATGTTGGGCAGTTCGGCCAGCGAGGTGTCCGCCAGGTAGTCCCACATGTCCTGAAGCGATTCGGACAGGTGCGTGACCCGCGTGCGCCGGTCCCAGGCCAGGAAGCCGTTGATGCCGTTCAGCGTATAGAAATCGGTATCGAAGATCAGCACCTTCAGATTGACTTCATGCAAACCGGTCATCGTTTGTATCCCTCGTGCGCCCATCACCG
>JAEUQZ010000464.1 GCA_016788965.1 Anaerolineae bacterium
CTCTCCCGGCTGCGCCGCGAGTCGCTCGGTTTCGTCTTCCAGTTCTTCAACCTCGTCCCGGTGCTGAGCGCCCGCGAGAATGTCGCCATGCCACTCCTCCTCGACGGCGTGACCCGTGCCGACGCGCTCCAACGCGCCGGTGAAGCCCTGGCGCGTGTCGGCCTCTCCGACCGCGCGGAACATCGCCCATCGGAGCTTTCCGGCGGCCAGCAGCAGCGCGCCGCCCTGGCCCGCGCCCTCATCGCCCGCCCGGCGGTCATTCTTGCCGACGAGCCAACCGGCAATCTGGACTCGCGCTCCAGCGATGAAGTCGTGCAAATGCTGCGCCAGACCGTCGATCAGTACCACCAGACGACCATCCTGGTGACGCACGATCCGCGCGTCGCGGCTCATGCCGACCGGATCGTCTTCCTCAAGGACGGCCGGGTCGTCGATGACAACCGCCTCAAGGGGCAGGGCAAAGCCGAGCAGATCCGCGACCAACTCAGCAAAATGGCGCTCGGCCAATAAGGGGTGCAGCCATGATCAGACAAACCGGTTTTCTGGCTGCCATCTGGCAGATGACCCTGATGGGGCTGCGTTACCTCGGCGGGCGCAGGCTGCGTACCACCCTCACCACGCTCGCCATCGTTTTCGGCGTCGCGTTGATCTTCGCCATCAACCTGGTACTGCCGGGATTCTTGGACGCCTTCAAACAGACTCTCACTACCGTCACCGGGGCCGATATCCGAGTCACCAGCACATCGGGCAACGCCTTCGCGCCGGAAGCCGTGCTGGAGAAGATCGCCGCCGTCCCCAACGTCCAGCATGTGACCGGCGTGTTGGAGCGCACCTTCACGCTGCCCAGCCTCGGGGCGGAAAATGCGCTGGGCAAAACGGCCCAGATCGCCATGATCGGCATTGATCCGGCCAGCATTCAGGATGTGCGCCAGTTCGCCCTCAGCGATGGCCGTTTCCTGGAGTCGGGCGACATCGGCAAAGCCCTCTTTCCGGCGGGTCTGGCTGAACTCGCGCCGCAGCTCAAAGTGGGCACGACCTTCCCGCTGATTACGGCCGGTGGCCTGAAGCTCTATACCGTCGTCGGGCTGCTGGCTGCTCAGGGCAATCTCGCTGCGCCGCAAATGGTTGTGACGCTGGCCGATGCCCAGGCCGCCTTCAACCAACCTGGACTCATCAATGCCGTCGAGGTGTCCATCGATGCCAGCGCGGATCGCGCTGCCGTCTCCGACGCGATCCAGCAGGCGCTCGGCAGCGGCTTCCAGCTCAATGCCAATTCCAACGCCACCGACGCGGTTGGTTCATTGCAGATCGGCCTGTCCGTCCTCAACTTCATGGGCGTGCTGGCTCTATTCCTCGGAGCCTTCCTGATCTTCAATACCTTCCGCACCGTCGTCGTCGAGCGTCAGCATGATCTGGCGATGCTCCGCACCATCGGCGCCACCCGCGGCCAGATCACCACGATGATCCTCATCGAAAGCCTGATCCAGGGCATCGTCGGCGTCATCATCGGCCTGATCCTGGGCTATCTGATGGCTGCCGCCCTGATCGCCGGCCTGGGTAGCGTCTATAGTTCCTACTTCGGCGGCATCGCGCTCGGTCTGCGCCTCACCCCCTCCGCCGTTATCATCCCCTCGGTTCTCGGATTGATCGCGGCGCTCCTGGCTGGATACCTGCCGGCCCGTGCGGCCGGTCGAACCTCGCCGCTGGAGGCGCTGCGACCCGCCACCACCGCCCAGGTGCGGAATATCGCCCGCTGGAGCCTGATCGCGGGCATCATCATCATGATCGTCTCGGTCGGCCTGCTGCTGAGCGGCAGCAAGAGCGCGGCGATGGGCGCGCTGCTGTTCCTGTTCGGGATGCTGGTCGCTGCGCCTGGGCTGGTAATCCCGGCGGCGAACCTGTTCAGCCCGCTGCTGACGCTGTGGTTCGCCCGCGAAGGCGATCTCGCCCGCAGCAACCTTGCCCGGCAGCCCGGACGCGCCGCCATCACCGGCAGCACCCTGATGATCGGTCTGGCCGTCATCATCTTGATGGCCGCGCTCATCAGCGCCATGGGCGAACTGGTCACCAACCTATCGAACGTCAACTTCTCCAGCGACATCGTGCTGGTTCCCCAGGCCGTCGGCGTCTACACCAACGTGATCGGGGCGGATAGCAGTCTGGCGGAGAAGCTGAGCGCCTTGCCGGAGGTTCAGACGGTGGCCGGTCTGCGCTATGCCTCCACTAAATCCAACGGCCAGACTCTCGAAGTCCTCGGCATCGACCCGACGGAGTATCCCAAAGTCGCCTCGCTCGACTTCAACCAGGGCGAAGCGGCCACCGTCTTCCCCGAACTCGCCACGGGCCGCACGGCCATCGTCACCCCGCTGACCCTATCGGCGCTGCGTGCGGCGCTCGGTGATGAGATCGCTCTGGAGACGCCCTCCGGCACGCAAACCTACCGCATCGTCGGCGTCGCCAGCGACATCCTCACCTTCAAGGTGAACTCGGTCTTCATCTCGCAGGCCAACCTCGCCGCCGATTTTCAGAAGGCCGAAGACATTCTGCTGTTCGTCAACCTCAAGCCGGAAACCGATAAGACGGCTGCACTGACCGCCGTACAGCAGATCGTCCAGGATTACCCGCAGTTCACCGCCCACCTCACCGGCCAGTACCGTGAGGACATCATCCAGATCACCAACAGCGTCTTCCCGCTGCTCTATGCGCTGGCGCTCCTGATCCTGATCCCGGCCGCGTTAGGGCTGCTGAATACGCTGACGATCAACATCCTGGAACGCACCCGCGAGATCGGCGTGGTTCGGGCCGTTGGCGGCACGCGCGGGCAAGTCCGCCGCATCGTCACTGCCGAGGCGCTGCTCCTGGGCATCTTCAGTGGGGCGATGGGCGTGATCGCTGGTGTCGCCATGAGCTACGGTTTCATCGGCGCTTTCGGCACAATCGGCTGGAAAGTCTCCTACACCTTCCCGCTGATGGGCATCATCGCGGCGGTGATCGTCGGGGTGCTTCTGGCGCTCTTTGCCGCCATCCTGCCCGCGCGGAGCGCCTCCCGCCTCGATATCATCCGCGCCTTGCAGTACGAGTAACCGGTCAGACTGCATTCTCCTCTATGCCCCTTCTGGGCACCAACCAGAAGGGGCATCCACGCCCCGTTTCAGCCTTTTCTTTCCTCATTTGCCTCATCTGTGTTACTATTCTTATATACCTTCCTGCACGCGGAGAGGCCTCATGCCCGCCGAGACAGACGATACTCGCCCCGTTATCTTCATCAGCTATGCTCGTGAAGATGGAAGTGAGGCCGCGGCGCGTCTGGATGAGGCTTTGCGGGAACGCGGCTACAAGACATGGCGTGACGTGCGGAATATCAACCGCGCGGCAGATTTCACGGCTGAAATCGAAGATGCCATCGAGTCTTCCCGTTTTGTCGTGGTCTGTGTGACAAGCGGGGTTAAGCGCAAAGACAGTTTCGTCCGCCGCGAGATCACCTACGCCAGCTTACTGAAAAAGCCTATCCTGGTTGCTCGTTTCGAGGACATACCTCCTCCCATAACTATTGTCAACAATACGTCGTTTGATTTTTTCAAGAATCGAGATAAAACCTTTAGTGATCTGTGCTACTGGCTGGAAGAAAACCCCTCCGACATCCCTCCTCCTGCTGCCTTACCTCCGAAGCCCCCCAAACCTCCCCCGCCAGTAGTCCCAGGGCCAGATGAACCCAACAAGGATGATTCCGGTGGTACGCCTCCGCCGGATGACCAGTACAAAGAATACC
>JAEUQZ010000465.1 GCA_016788965.1 Anaerolineae bacterium
TGATGGGCCGCAGCCCCATCTCGAAGCGGTCTTTTAACCTTTTCTCTCAGACCTCTACAGTCCGGGAGCTTATGCGGTATTAGCGTCTCTTTCGAGACGTTATCCCGCTCTTTGAGGCAGGTAAGCTACGTGTTACTCACCCGTGCGCCACTCTGATATTGCTATCACCGTTCGACTTGCATGTGTTAGGCACGCCGCCAACGTTCATCCTGAGCCAGGATCAAACTCTCCGTCTGTTGACAGATTCGCTCGAACGTTCAGGCTTTCGCCCTCCCGCTCGCTGTTTCCTTGGCTTGCATTTCTTTCCACCAAGCAGTGCTGCTTTCACTGCTTTCTCTCTCACTATCCTGTTGTTAAACTGCGGCCGCTCGCCTGTTTGCTTGCGACGTGAAATTTAGGATACCAACCGCAAACATACCTGTCAATACTGATTTTCAAGATTCCTTAAACGGCTTCTATCGGTCACATTGACCGACAGAAGCACTCTCACGTCCCATCCGGAAGAAGCGCTTCTTCTTCCATGATAACCCGTTCGGTCTTGGGTTCATCTCCCAGGAAATCCCGCACGTAGACTTCCTGCACCAGGATCATCAGGATCGCAATGATCGGGACAGCCAACATGATCCCCAGGAAACCGAAGAAAACTGCCGCAAAAATCTGCCCAATCAGCACCAATACGGGTGGGAGATTCAAACTCTCCTTGAAGAGCAGCGGCGCGATAAGCTGACTCTGAATGAAGGAAGTGCCGTAGATAATCAAGACGATCCACAAGATACTCTGTGGGGCCTGGGCAAACCCGACAGCCAGCGACGGGATCAAGGCCGCAATCGGCCCGAAGTTGGGGACAAACGAGAACAGTCCAGCCAAGACACCAAGCGCAATGGCCTGCTCAATACCCAACAGCGCAAGCCCCAGCCACGTCGCCACGCCGACAATGACCATTAACAGAATCTGTCCCTGAAGCCAGATGCGAAGCGTAAAATCGATCCGGTCGATGACATAACGCACCCGGTCGCGGTAACCGATTGGGAACAGTTTGATCGCCCCATCCTCGTATTTGCGAGGTTCGGCAAGGAAGTACAAGCTCAGGAAAACGACGATGATGAGGCTCAACAGTGTACTGGCAACCCCGCCGACGACCGGCAGCACCGAACCCCCTAACTGACCTGCCACTCGCCCGAACTGACGGGTCAGTTCGCTGATGAGCTGATCGATGCTGCTCAGGCCAAAGGTGTTTCGCATCAAATCCTGCAAACTCGCAACAAAAGGATAGGCCTCTTTCAATTGCGGGTCTTGCTCAATAGCTGACCATTGGCGCACCAGTTCTTCGACACCCTGTTGTGCATCGACCCCTAACGCCGCAAACTGTTCGACCAGCGACGGAAGCGCCAACAAGAACAATAGGACAAAAACCCCAAATACCCCCAACAACGAAATAACCGTCGCCGGAGTCCGGTTGACGCCATGCCGCACCAGAAAGCGGATCGGCATCGTGAACAACACTACCAGAATAATCGACGCCAGCATCAGGAGCAGAGTCGTCCGCACTTCCCAGACCGCTAGAAGCAAAATCCCGGCGATGGCTGCAACCAACACCCAGCGGGTGATCTGTCCAGGAACCGTAATTGAGTTGGTGCGATTCATATTGCCTCCGACGGACGGGATTGATCCGCCTCTGGTTTCGCTTTGTCTTCGCTCTCTGGTACCGGCTGATCCGGTTCGTCATCATCTTCGGCGGCCAGGAACAATCGCGGCTCCGGTTGCGGCTCAACTCCGCCCCCATCCACAACCGTGTTCTTTTCTTGCTTTTCATCAAGATCAGGAGACGGTTCCACCACACGCGATTGAGTCAAGGGCTTCAGATCAGGCTCAGCCGTATCGCGCGCCGCTGGTGGAAGTGGCACAGTCTTAAGGTTATCCGGTATATCTGAGGACGGCATCGTCACTGGCGGCGCTGCCACGGTAGGCTGACGGGCGGTTTCCTCGCCGTGGATGCGAATGTGTACGCGCGGCTGTCCAGCCATCCGCAATCCAAGCTGTTTATCGACCACCTGAGAGATCGCCCGGTTGATTTCCTTCTGTTTGTCAGGAAGCCGCACATCGTGGCCGAAGACGGTCACATGCAGTTCCACGTCAGCGCGTCCTTGCACAGGTTTGACCTGCGCTTCGACAGAAACCACGTCCTTCACATCGCCCACGGCCTTGAGAATGCGCTCCCGTGCCGATTCGACACTCACATCTGCCAGAGCGCCGGATGTTCGCATCACCAGCCCAGGCAGCTTTGCTCTCGGATCAGGCCGGATCAACGCGAGAGTCAATAGCAGAAGCACTGCGCCAATCACCACAGCGAGCAGCAGGCGGATCACGAGGGACACTTCGGAAATCGAACCCGCCCACTCGCCCACATTTTTCGGAACCAACAGCAGTGCTGCCGTCGCCCCAATCAAAGCGACACCCATCAGCAGCACGATCAAACGTCGGAGGATATTCACAGGTCTGCTCCTTACGGGTGTCAGCCCGTGTAACGGACGACCATCAGGGTGAGATCATCGAACGGCACTACGCCTTCAGCGAACGATTCGACCGCGCTCAGAATGGCCTGAAGGATTTCCGAAGCTGATGCATTCCCGAACTGTCGAAGCGTCTCAGCAATTCGCGCTTCTCCGAATGATTCACCAGCCGGATTTTCAGCATCGGTCAGACCATCAGTGTAGTAAACCACGACGTCGCCCGGTTCAAGCTGCAACTCGGTTTCCTTGAGCGGATTGTTCGGGAACCAACCCACCGCGCGTCCGCCGCGCGGCATGAAAGCAGCCTCGGCGGTTCGCACATAATACACTAGAGGAGGGTTGTGACCGGCGTTGATATGAACGCTGCGACCATCCTGCCCGAAGACGCTGTGATACACCGTGACAAACATGCCGCTGTCGGCATCATCCAGAATTAGATCATTCGTCCGGCTCAGGGTGTCCCGCGCGGAAAGCCCGGCGGCCGCATGGCTGCGGATCATGCTGCGTGCCACGGCCATAAACAACGCCGATGGAGCGCCTTTATCGGACACATCTGCAATGACCACCCCGAAGGCTTGATCATGCAGGTTGAAGTAATCGTAGAAATCACCAGCCATCTGACGGGCTGACTGCCACACCGCCTCGATCTCATAGCCCGGCAGTTCGGGTTTGCGTTTCGGCAGCAGACCTTGCTGAATCTGGCGAGCAAGCTGCAACTCGTGTTCGAGCCGCCCTTTCTCGACCGCAACGCCGTACAGCCGCGCGTTCTCCAGGGTGATGCCTGCTTGATTCGCAATCGCGCTCAACAGGTCACGATCCGCCTCAGTAAAGTTCCCAGTACGCATCGAGGTATCTACGTAAACGACGCCGACCAGTCGATCCTGCACCATCATCGGCGCGCACAAAATAGCCCGCAGACCGCGCATGATGATGCTCTGGCCCGGAACGATGCGGGTATCGAACATGGCATTGTTGGTGAGAAGCGGCTGCCGCGAGGCAACCACCTGATTCACGATGGTGGTGCTGTAGGCTTCTTCCTGCTCCAACTTCTCGCCACTGATGCCCCGCGCCCCCAGCAGTCGAAGCTGCCCCGTCTCGGCCTCATAATTCATCAGCACGCCGCGTTCAGCTTTGGTGGCCTGCATCATCGCATCGATGACATTATCGAGCGCCTCGTTGAATTCCAGGCTGGAATTCATCGTCATCGAAATCTGGTAGAGAGTTTTGAGATGTTCCGGCGTGAGGTTGGTCGA
>JAEUQZ010000466.1 GCA_016788965.1 Anaerolineae bacterium
CTCAACTTCCGCCGCCTGAGCAAGGATTACGAGTATCGTCCTGTGACCAGTACCGGCATGATTTACGCAGCAATGATCCGCCTGTTGCTCGGTCGCCTGGCTCAATCATGACTTTTCAAATGGCTTCTGAGACAGGATTCATACCAACGGGTTAGGCAAAGGTCGCAAACACCATCTCCCTCCCTCTCGACTAAACCTCCTTCAGTTATTCGGTTTGAATCAGCTTCTTGACAGCTTTCAAAAAACATCATACAGTGTGTCAACTGTCAATTGTTAACATTTTCCGTTTCATAGAACTAGGCCATTTTCATATGATCGTTTTTTCGTGCTGTGAACTGCCCACTTCCGCGAACCGCCTGCATCCACTGCCTGGCACTTCGCTCACATTCAATCTCCCCTGCGTTTCCTGGACAAATGTCCCAGGCCCGATATGTTTTCCCTGTAATCGTCAAGTGATAAACAGAGAAAACAATCCATGAAAAGCAAGAGTCTCGAACGACAACTATCTTCACCCCCCGACTTCAACGAAGTCCTGAAATCTTACGACGACGCGGGTACGTTGTTCGCTGACGAAGATGGTGTACTACCGTCTCTGAAGGTGTCGTTGGCGGATAAGGTGGCTGATTACCTGCGGGAAGCCATCTTTCGCGGCAAGCTCGCGCCGGGCGAGCAGCTCCGTGAAGTCCCCTTATCGCGACTTCTTGGCATCAGCCGTGGGCCGATCCGCGATGCCTTGAACCGCCTGGAACGCGAAGGCCTGGTCACGATCCCGCGCAACGGGCGCACGATTGTCGCGCGGCTCACCCAGGAAGACTTCGATGAGGTCTACAGTCTGCGCCTCGGACTGGAGCGGGTAGCCATGCAGTATGCAATCCGCAGCGCCACGCCTGCCGATCTGGACGAGATGCAGCGCATCGTGAACACCATGATTGAGCAGGTGAACCAGGGGATCACGGAAAAGGATGCCGCCGATCTCGATCTCCACTTCCACGATGTGCTGTATCAGGCCAGCCGCCACAAACGCCTGCTGTCGGCCTGGGCCGTCTTGCGACCCCAGATTTACATTTTCCTGTTGAGCCGCAATGTGGCTGATTCCGATTTTCGCATTCAGATGGTGCGGCATCAGGAAATCGTTGATGTGATTCGATCCGGCGATGTGTCCCAGGCGCTGGCGGTCATCGAGACCCACCTTCAAACGGCCTATAACCGAATCAGCAAGATATACGAGAAGTGATGAAACGCGACGTGTCCCGAAAGATGGCACTGAGATGAATTCCGCCAGAGTTCTGCCGGATACGCTGGAAGCCTTCGCCGCTGAAGCGATGCGGCGCTACGGCCTGCGCGAGGACGATGCGCGGCTGTCAGCGCATATTCTCGTGATGACCGATACCTGGGGGGTGCATACCCACGGAACACGTCAGCTTCGCTCTCTGCTCAAGAACTTTTCTATCGGGCGTCTCGACGCGACAGCCACGTCCGAAATCGTCCGTGAAGGCCCCGCCTGGGCGCTCGTCGATGGACATCACAGCGTACCCTTCGTCACGGCCCACCGCGCCATGCAGCTTGCCATCGCTAAGGCGAAAACGGCTGGCATCGGATATGTCGGCGTCGTCCATACCAGCCACTTCGGCGCGGCTGGCTACTATGCGGTGATGGCGGCTGAACAGCACATGATCGGCATCGCCATGTGCAATGCCGATCCCCAGATGAGCGTACCCGGCTCGCGTGGCAAGGTGCTGGGGACCAACCCCATCGCCTATGCGATTCCGGCTGGCAAGAACAGTCCCATCTTCCTGGATATCGCCACCAGCGCCGCCGCGGCCAACAAGATCATCCGTGCCAGACTGCTCGGCCAATCGATCCCGGCAGGCTGGTTGGTGGATGCCGAGGGACGGCCCACCACCGATCCGAGCGGCTTCCCCGAAACCGGCGCATTGATGCCGATGGCAGCCCACAAAGGCTATGGCTTTGCTCTGCTGGTCGAAACCCTGGCCGGGGTCGTCACGGGCGCAGCCCTTACGAGAGAACAGCCGAGTTGGGTTCCCAATGTGCTGGGGAATCCGCCAGGGCCGGCCAATCAGGGACAGGCGTTCATCGCCATCGATGCTGCCATGATGACAACCACCGATGCATTCGATGAGCGCATGACGTGGTTGGGGAACTACATCCATGCGGCTCCCAGAGCCGAAGGCGCGGAACGCATTTATCTGCCTGGGGAGATCGAATGGGAGAAGCGCGAAAAGGCGCTGGCCGAGGGGATGATCCTGCCACCCGATGTGGTAGACAGCCTCCAGGGGTTGGCGCAGGATGCCGGCATTGACATGCTGCCATTCGAGATGGATGTTGCAGGCTGAAAGTGGAGAAAGTTCAGGTCATGCATCCGTTGTTTGATCTCAGCGGACGGGTTGCGCTCGTATCCGGGGCGGCGCAGGGAATGGGAAAGGCGATGTCGATTGCCTTTGCCGAGGCTGGCGCTGACCTGATGATCTGTGATCTGAATGAGGGCGGCCTTCAGGCAACGGCGGCCCACATTCAGAGCTTGGGGCGGCGCGTGATCCCTGTCACCTGTGATATCACCCACATCGAGCAAATCCGCGCCATGTTCGCGCGGCTGGATCAGGAGTTCGGCAGGATCGACATCCTAGGGAATGTGGCCGGCCCGTCCAAGCTCGCCATGCCGGAAGACCTCGATCTTAAAGACATGGAGTACGTCATTCACGGCTTGCTGATTGCGCGGTTCTGCGCCTGCCAGGAAGCTGGACGGCGGATGCTCGCGGTGGGGAAGGGCAGCATCATCAACATCTGCTCAGTGGGCGGCGTCACTGCACTCGGACGTGGCAACTTCGCCTACAGCGTGGGCATGGGCGGCGTCGCGCAAATGACGCGAGAACTCAGCACCGAATGGAGCGGACGCGGCGTGCGCGTGAATGCCATCCTGCCGGCCCAGGTGATGAACCCTGGACTCGAAGAACGCATCCAGGCCGATCCTAACCTGGAAAGCATGTTCTTACGCGGCATCCCGATAGGGCGGTTAGGTCGCCCCGATGACATCAAGGGGTTGGCGCTGCTCCTGGCATCGGACGCTTCCGAGTGGATAACGGGCGCGATCATCCCGATGGATGGAGGTAATCTGGCGCAGAATGCCGGTGGTACATCCGGCCCACGCAAGGTCTGATGAGCGGATATTCAGGGCAGAGCTTATTCGGGGAGACCCAGAAAGGAGAAGTGTGGTTCGAGCGGCGGGAGCAGCATCCTACCCGTGTTCCACACACAGCCTATGGCCGCATTCAAAGTCGTCATCACTGATTTTGGCTCACCCGAAAATGACCTTGAGGCCGAGGAGTTACAACGATCTGGCTTGGACATCGATCTGGTTCGACTGAATGCGAAAACACCGCAGGAACTCCTGCCGCATGTGCTGGATGCGGACGGATTGATCGTCCAATGGTGTCAGATTCCCCGCGAAATCATCCAACAGTTGCAGCAGTGCAAAGTCATCTCCCGTTATGGGATCGGCGTGGACATGATCGATCTGGTTGCGGCGGGTGAACATGGCATTCCGGTGTGCAATACTCCGGACTACTGCATCGACGAAGTGAGTACGCATACTCTCAGCTTCATCCTGATGCTCAACCGCCACATCCTGCCCCAGCACCAGCATGTCCGCACCGGCAAATGGGGGCCTCCCGCGCCCACACACCCGACACGCCTGTCAACCCAAACGCTGGGCGTAGTCGGCATGGGCAACATCGGGCGGGTGG
>JAEUQZ010000467.1 GCA_016788965.1 Anaerolineae bacterium
GGGGTGCAGCCCGCGCCCATAACCGAACCGGAACAATCCGACGCCCGAAGTCGGAACCGCCTCCGACCTTCAACCGATTTGGTTCATCCTCTGGTGCTGTCAGGCATCATCAGGCTTTGCTATAATGCAAATATAGAAAACAATGCGAGACACACTGTGAAAGAACGACTTCAGAAATTGATGGCCCAGGCCAACCTCGGTTCGCGCCGCGCCTGTGAGGATTTGATCCGCCAGGGGCGCGTCCGCGTCAACGGCAAGGTGATTCATCTGGGCGACCAGGCCGACCCCCGTGCCGATATCATCGAAGTGGATGGCGAAAAGCTGGCCTTCCCGGAGCAAAAGCTCTATATCGCCTTCAACAAGCCCAAATACGTGCTGTCTGATGACGGCCACAAGGATGACAACCGCAAGACCGTCCGCGATTTCCTACCCTATTCCGAACATCTCTTCAGCGCCGGACGCCTCGATATCGACAGCGAAGGGCTGATGGTGTTGACCAACGACGGCGAACTGGCGAACCGCCTGACCCACCCCCGTTTCCGCCATACCAAGACCTACAAGGTCGTCGTCGTCGGATTGCCCTCCCCCGAAACGTTGGAGAAGTGGCAGCGCGGCGTGACCATCATCGAAGAGGACGGCAGCAGCTACCGCACCGCCCCCTGCTCGGTGACGATCACCGACGGAGGCAAAGAAACCACCCTGCGCGTCATTATGACCGAGGGCAAGAAACGCCAGATTCGCCGTGTGGCCGCTCAGCTAGGCCATCCCGTCCTGTCGCTGATCCGCACGCAAATCGGCAAACTGGGCCTCGGATCGCTCCGTCCCGGTGAGTGGCGCGAACTCGAAGCCAAAGACCTGGCCGCCCTCAAGACCCCATCCAGCGATTTTGCGCCCGCCAAAGCGCCGCGTTCCCGCCGCCCAGCCGCCGCCAAGAAACCGGCCGGCGTACCGCATAAACCATCCGCTCCATCGTCGTCAAAGGAGCCGCGCCGTGGCGGGAGCCGTCCGCCCGGTCGCCGTCCCCGCCGCTCGGAGCCGAAAGGAGGCCGATGACCGCGCCCACCGATGTCCAGCAATTCGTCGCCCAACAGCCCAGCTATACCTGGCGGCGCAACATCATGCGGGGCGTCATCCGCACCCTCGGCTTCCGCCTGCTCTGGAACGTCGAGGTCACAGGGTTGGAGAACATCCCCCCGGATGACCCCAGCATCATCATGATGAACCATATCTCCCTGATCGATCCCGTGCTGGTCATGGGCGCGGTCACACATCGCTTCGTTGTCCCCATGACCAAGATCGAGAACCTGCAAAACCCCCTGATCGGCCCGTTCATCCGCTGGTGGGGAGCCTACCCTGTCAAGCGCGGCGAAGTAGATCGCAAGGCGCTGACCAATTCGATTGAATTGATCAAGAGCGGCCAGCTTATCCTGATCGCCCCCGAAGGCCATCGCCACCCGGAAGGCTTGGCTGAAGCCAAAGACGGCCTCAGCTTCGTGGCGACCAAAGCCGATGCCGTCATCATCCCAACCGGAATCTCCGGCGCGATTCCCTGGAAGGACAAACTCAAACGCTTCCAACGCCCCTGCATCAACATCAATTTCGGGCGGCCGTTCCGTTTCAAGACCGGCGGCCAATCCCGCCTCCCGCGTGAAGTCCTCAGCGCCATGAGTCACGAAGCCATGTACCAGCTTGCCCTGGCCGTCCGCGATGCGACCCGCCGCGGCCTCTACAGCGACCTCAGCCGCGCCACGACCGAGCATCTCGAATTCCTGCATCGCTGACTTTTGTGGTTCAGCAAGGTTTTCACAGATAAGATAGATTTGATCGAATCTGGAAAGGAGCAAGCAAAAGCGCATAACGGGGGCGTAGACAGCGCAAGGCCCTGGGACGATCACACGGGGATGCTTCACTGGCCTTTGTCCCTTTAGTGGACATGGCTTTTCGGCAGCCGGACACTTGAGTGTCTGGCGGCTCGCATCAGGTTTCTGTGTACAACCCAGGGTGACGAGGTGGCGGTTGCTCACTGCGAAGTGAGACTAATCCCCGCAAAGGGGAGAAAATCGACAGATCAGCGGATGCCGCCGGGATGCGTCCACCATCCCTTGTCTGTTTCCTCCGGTAAGAAAAGCGATCCACGAAAACCGCCGAGCAATCGCCGGGACAAGTGGAGAGCCGTGGAACTCTCATCATGAACAATCGGCCCGCGCCTGGGATCAGGTGGCCTGCAACGCCCTGCCTTGTCCCATCGCACCGGGTCTATCCTTCACCACGGAGATTCTCACCATGTGTGGTATTGTCGGCTATATCGGTTCCAAAGACGCCGCCCCCATCATCCTGGACGGCTTGCAGCGCCTGGAGTATCGCGGCTACGACTCGGCGGGCATCGCCGTCATCCGCGATGGAGCCATCGACATCCGCCGCGATGTTGGCAAACTCGCCAATTTGCGCTCCCGCGTCCAGGTGGAGCCGCTCGGCGGCCCCATCGGCATCGGCCACACCCGCTGGGCCACCCACGGCGCTCCCGCCGAACGCAACGCCCACCCCCACCTGAGCATGGATGGCGAGTTCGTCGTCGTCCACAACGGCATCGTCGAAAACTACCTGGAAATCAAAGAAGAACTCATGGCCGAGGGCGTCGCCTTCCGCTCGGACACCGACACCGAGGTGATCGTCCAGTTGATCGAACGCTTCGCCCACAACGGCGCGCGCGGCGATCTCACCGAAGCCACCCGCCGCGCCGTGCATCTGCTGCGCGGCGCTCATGCCATCGTCGTCATGAGCCGCAGCCAGCCCGACCGACTCGTCGCGGTTCGTATTGGTAATGCCGGCGGCGTCGCCATCGGTTTAGGCCAGAACGAGCAGTACATCGCCTCCGACATTCCCGCCATCATCGAACACACCCGCCGCATGGTCTTCCTGGAAAGCCGCCAGATGGCGACCATCACCGCTGACGGCTTCCAGGTGCAGACCCTCGACGGCCAGCCTGTCACGCCCCAGATACACGACATCTCCTGGGACCCGGTCAGCGCCGCCCGTGGCGAGTACAAGCACTTCATGCAGAAGGAAATCTTCGAGCAGCCCCGCAGCCTGACCGATACCATCGGCGGCCGCGTCGATTTCGAGCGCGGCGAAGTCCTCCTGCCCGATCTGCATCTGACCGCTGACGAAGCCCGCGCCCTCACCCGCATGGTCACAGTCGCCTGCGGAACCAGCTACTACAGCGGGCTGGTCGGCAAGTTCTTCATCGAACACCTCGCCCGTCTCAACGTCGAAGTCGATTACGGCAGCGAATACCGCTACCGCGACCCCATCATCGACGAACGCACCGCCGTCCTGGCGATCACCCAAAGCGGTGAAACCGTCGATACCCTGGCCGCGATGGAAGAAGCCCGCGACAAGCACGCCCGGCTGTGGAGCATCGTCAACGCCATCGGCAGCCAGGCCATGCGCGTCAGCGACGGCTTCATCACCATGAACGCCGGGCCGGAGATCGGCGTCGCCTCCACCAAAGCCTTCACCGCCAGCATCGTCGATCAATACCTACTCGCGCTGCACCTTGGACAGCTTCGGGGCACACTCACTCTTGAGGAAAGCCGGACCCACACCGCCGATCTGGCAAAGCTGCCCGATCTGGTAGGTAAAGTCTTGGATCGCGCTGATGAAGTGCAAAAACTTGCCAAGAAGCTCTTCCAGTACAGTGATTTTCTGTACCTCGGACGGGGCATCAATTACCCCATCGCCCTTGAGG
>JAEUQZ010000468.1 GCA_016788965.1 Anaerolineae bacterium
GAACGGCTTTGACCTCACCCCGCTGGGACTGCGTTTCCCGGCCACCATCGACAAGGTCAGCATCAGCGTCGATACACCCGTCCAGGGTGCGACCACCGATATCGTCGTCTACCAGGATGCCAACGGTGGAACTCCCGCCGATGCGACCCTGGCGGGTCAGGCCCAGGCCACCATTACCCAGGCGGGTGTCTTCACCTTCACCTTCCCCACACCAATCACGATCAACCAACCCGTGGTCTGGGTCGGCTTCTATCTGCCCGTCGATTTCAAGTTCCTGGCGGATCGCTCTGGAACCTCAGTCCTGACCTATTGGGCCTGGACACCCGGTGGCCGCTTCGATCTGACCCGGCTCGCCTCCGCCCAAGTCCTCGGCCCCTCCAACGGAACAGCCCCGGTCAGTCTTGATCTCAAAGGCATCGCCCGCATCACCGCCGAGATCAGCAGCGCCGGCTTCGTTCCTGGTGGCCCAACGACAATTCCGGTCACTGTAGCCCCTGGGACTCTGGTTCCCGGAGCCAGTTCAACCCAGATTCCTTCAGCCAGCAACACCAATCTCAGCGTCCTCCAGGTGTACCCGCCCGCCTGCGATACCCTGTTCTGGGACACCGCCGACGCCGGCATAACCTATCGTGGCTCCATCGAACCGCGCTGCGTCGCGATCTGGCCCGGTTACGCCCCGGCCAATCCGCTTGGGTACGTCCGCAAGCAGATGTACTATGACCTGACCTTCTTCAACTCCAAAGGTCAGCCCATCAGCGACCCTCTGCCCTATCCAGTCACCCACTGCATCCAGACCAGTCCCGAAGACATCAATAACGCCATCATCGGGATCGCTTCCGGTTCGCCGCGTGTCTTCAAGATTCTGCCCACCCTCCGCGTTGGCAATCTCGTCTGTGCGGAAATTGACCGCAGCGGTGGCGTCTCCTATTTCGTCCCAGGTTAGGTTAATCCAAATCCATGCGCGTCGAAACCAACACCCAACTCGTCAAGCGCAATAAGCGCACTGCCAACATTCTGTTCTTTGCCAGTCTCGCTATTCTGATGGGCGGCTTTCTGACGGCCAACTTGCAGCTCAGCGCCCAGGATAGCACTGCGCTCACCCTGTCCTTGATTATTCCCTGGATCATTCTGCCGCTGGGACTGGTAACGACCATCGCCTCGGTACGCATGACCAACCAGTGGGTACGTCGCCCTAGGCCGGAGGAAGCACTCCAGAACGGTTTGAAGGGCCTCAGCAAGCGCAGCGTCCTCTACAACTACTATCACGCCCCTGCTCGTCATGTCCTGATTACACCGCAGGGTATATTCGCCATCGTTACCCGCTTCCAGGATGGCTTCTTCTCGGTCGAAGGAGATCGCTGGAAATCGGGCAAAGGGGTCAGTGGACGCATCATGCGCTTCTTCCGCCAGGACGACATCGGCAATCCCAGTGCGGATGCCCTTGCCGCCGCTGACCATGTAAGAAAGCTCCTGGCCGCTGGCGCTCCCGGTGTCGAGGTCAATCCCCTGGTTGTCTTCATCGATCCGCGCGCTCAGGTGGAAGCGCTCGATCCGGCTGTCCCTGTCCTCTATGCCGACGAGAACCGTGAACCCAATCTACGCGATTATCTGCGGCAGTTGAGCCAACAGCCCGAAGAAGAGCCGACCCAATCCGGCAAGAAAAAGAAGCCCGACCGTTCCAAGACGGATACGAAAGAAAGCAGCGGATTCAACCCGGAGGCTGTCGCTGACGCCCTCGAAGAAGCCACCATTCTCTAGCCAGAACCGCCGAATTCCCATCACTCTCCTCATCCTGATCGTGGTGGGATTCGGCCTCCGGATTTTCCGGCTGGATGCCGTACCGCTGCGCGGAGACGAAGCCTTCAGCGTCCTCTATTGGGCGCGGCTCCCGCTCGACCAATCCCTCACCCAGATCGCCACCATCGAGCCGCACCCCGCCCTCACCTACATCGTCTTTCACCTGTGGGGATCGCTGGTCGGCACATCCGAGTTCGCCATGCGTGCCCTGCCTGTGCTCACCAATGTGCTGGGCATTGCCGCGATCCACACCCTCGCCCGTCGTACCATCAACTCCCGTTTTGCCGTCCTCGCGGCTCTGTTGTTTTGCCTCAATCCGTTCGAAATCTGGCATGCCCAGGATGCGCGGAACTACGCCATCTGGGCTGGTCTGAGCCTGATCGCTCTCGCGGCTGGACTACGAGCATTGCAGTCCACCAGGAGGCGAGATTGGCTCCTCTACGCTCTGATGTGTGCCCTTGCGGCCAATATCTTTTATTTTGAACTGCTTACGCTGGCTGCCTTCGGACTCTATGTAGGGGTCACTCATCGTCCCCAACTGCGCCGCTGGCTGTTGGCCGCATCCTTACCCGTGGTCACGGCTGGTCTATCATTCATCATCCTTCAGCGAGGGTTGCTCACCGCAGGCAGCTACGGCGGCAACACCGCTCGATTCGACCTGATCCAACTCCTCGGCACTTTCCCTGCAACCTTTGCCTTCGGTACAACCCTGCCATTGACCTGGACGATGCTTGCCTCGATCCTGGTCATCATTATCCTCGTAGGTGGAATCTGGACTCTGCACAGGCTCAATGGCCGAAGTGGCCTGTTGGTATCATTCCTTCTATTCGTGCCCGTTCTTCTGCTCAGCCTGATTTCAACACGACTGAACCTCTTCGACCCACGCTACATCTTGGCGGCCGCGCCAGCACTCATGATTGCAGCCACAGCTTTTCTGTTCAGCGCATTTCAGTTCGTCAGCCGCCCCCAACACCTGATCAGAATAGGCTTTGGAGCGGTGTGGCTTGCCCTCAACCTGGTGAGCTTGAACAACCTCTACTTCAACTCTGCCTTCACCAAGTCGCAGAATTGGCCTGAACTCACCCGGTACATCGACACCAATCTTTCACCAGACGATCTGGTGATCCAGCTTTCGGTTGATCCCGCCTTTGGCTACTACTACTCCGGCGAGGCGCTGGACATTGCCTTACCCGCTTCCCCATCACAACCCCAGAGCGAAATCGAATCCGTGTTGGCCGAGCAGAGCGAACAACATAAGTCCATCTGGCTGGTCGGTTCCACGCTTTCTGGTTGGCCGAACGCGGGTATCGTCGAAACGTGGCTGGGAAGCCGCTTCCAGACTGTTCTGCAGGGCGCAATCAACGGGCTGCCCTTTCGCCAGTATCGACGCTGGGAAGTCAGAACAGATGAGAGCAGCGGTGAGCCGCTAGCCGTGTTCGGTGATTCGGTTGCCTTGATGGGTTTTCATGTTATCCCCGCGCCTCAGCCATCCGGTGAGGTGACAGTCTGGCTCTATTGGCGTCCTGTCCGGCCAACCGATACCCCCCTCAAGGTCTTCGTTCATGTATTGGGTGAGATCAATCCTGCCACAGGAACGCCCCTCTGGTCACAGGATGATCAGTACCCACAGGACGGACGGCTCGATTCAACAAATTGGCCCATCGGCTCGGTGTTTCGGGATGTCTATGGACTGTCTATGGACGGAGTTAGGCCGGGACAATATCAGATCGCAGTAGGTTGGTATGATCCAGTTGTAGGCGAACGGCTGATAGTCGGAGGTGGTGACAGCTATGCCCTCACCGCAATCACAGTGCCGTGAAAACAAAAGGGACGCTTTGCGCGTCCCCCTGAAGTTTGGCTGATTGAAAGGAAACGAAAAAAGCCCGACCGAGTGAGGATGGGCAGGGTTTGGGGTAAGGAAG
>JAEUQZ010000469.1 GCA_016788965.1 Anaerolineae bacterium
AGCCCCTCCCCGCTTCGCAAGGAGGGGAACCAAACCCCATATCACCACGATAGCACAAAATGGGCGGGTTAGGGTGACATTTTGGTAACTCTTTTGAGGGGAGATTTCGGGCGGTGTGGGCCGGAGGCTCAAGCCTCCGTCTGAAGCGGAAAGCCTGCTGAAGCAGGCTGAGGGGTCAGTTTCAGTGAATCACAGCTTCCATAATTCTCACGCCCGTTCCGCTCTACCTCCTCTCCGTAGGGGAGAATTCACAGTGGCTGAGGGGGATTATGGTTGGCTCAGGACAGATGTTTCCGCACACAATGGGGACAGGGATCAACGCTCGTGATTCGCTGAATCTGTTCCTGTTACTCCAATCCCAGTGCGGCAAGTGTTCCCGGTGCAGCAAGTTGCGAAAAGGTATACGCCATCGTGTCGGCAGAGGGTTGGCAGTCCTGCTTCAGCCACCATATGATGCTGTTTAGAAGCGCCCCTGCCAAAAAGTGGGCGATTAACATCGGCTCGACCGTAATTCGTGGCGCTATTTGTCGGATAGCTTCGTGTCGTTCGTAGGAATTGTGCGTCATGAAGTCTAGCAGGTAGAGAATGAACCGCGCGGATCCGTGTTCGTTCAACATCGCCCGATAGAATACCGCGTGTTCCTGAACGTGTTTGAATACCGGATAGGACAGCGGCTTGTTATCTGCCAGCAGGGTTTCCGGGTCGGTGTTGGAAATGCTCTCCGCCAGCGTGATCAGCAGAGGTTCGATGCAGGCAATCAGCAGCGCGTCCTTGTCTGCAAAGTGGGCATAAAACGTCTTGCGAGCGACGCGGGCACGCCTGGTGATGTCAGTGATGGTAATGGCATCATATGGCATGTCAGCCACCAACGCGATTAAGGCCTGGCGCAAAAGCAAGCTGGTACGTTCCTGTCGTAGGTCAGATTGGGCCATCGTAACACCTGTTACTTAAGTTCCACCTTGTGGTTTGAACTCTGATGTTTACACCGTATCATAAGTTCAAACTTAAGCGCAGATGTACGGAGATGAACCATGAGTATCCATCAAACCTACTGGCAGAACTACTATGATGAATCGACCGTTGCCCGGAGTAACGCCCTGCGGCAGGAAGTGACTATACAATCCACCGGTGTAAACATCCAGATGGACGTTTACGAACAACCGGACAAGTCTGCGCTAGTGGTTATCCTCAATCATGGTGCTGGTGGATATTCTCGGATATTCCTGCCTGTCACGTTGGCACTTTACGAACGCGGATACACGGTAATTGCGCCAAATCAGCGCGGACAGGGCTATTCCGAAGGAGATCGCGGCGATTTCACAGTCGGTCAATTCGTGCAGAACATCGTCGATGTGACGCACTGGGCACGACAGAGGTATTCCGGCGTGCTGTTCCTGCTCGGTGGCAGCGTTGGCAGTGGGTTAGTCTACAATGCCGCCGCTGAAAGTGCGCCTGTCGATGCCATTATCTGCCACAACCTATATGATTTTGGCAGTGTTCACGACACCATAGACCTGTCGCGTTTTGCCGCTCTACGCCACCTACCCGGCTGTAGCGCGCTGACGAGGACTGCAATTCAGTTTTTTGCCGCATTGATGCCCGGTTTACGCCTGCCGTTTGGTGCGGTGGCAAAGTTCGATGCGATGGTCGATGACCGTGATACGCGATTCTATGACATCTGGAAAAACGATCCCCTGCCCATCAAATCGGTATCGCTGCGCTATATGCGAAGCACGTTCAGCACGCCTGCCCGCATTCCGTTCGAGGCAAACACCCGCCCGATTCTAGTGATTAACCCGGTGCGGGATAAGATGGTCAGCCCGGTAGTGACGAAACGCAATTTTGACCGTTTGGGCGGACCAAAGCAGTATGTCGAGATCGACTACGGACACTGGGCGACGGGCGAATCGTTCGTCAACGAATACATCAGCATCATTGTCACCTATTTACAGCAACACATTTCTACATGAGGTGCTGTTCTGGAATTTCAATCTCAGAGAATCACGAATGTTGATCTCCCTCCATAGTCGGCGGGCACGGTACGCCTACCACCGGGCAGGGTCAGCCGTTATAATGGCGCTCCTTACCAAACAGGATCAACCAACCGATGGCGTCTCGCAAAGATAGATACTACCTGCTCAGCCTGGGCTGCTCGAAGAACACGGTGGACAGCGAAAGCATCGCCCAGGTGCTGCATCAGAACCACATGAGGGGCGTCGAACGCGCCGCGCAAGCCGAGGTGCTGATCGTGAACACCTGCGGTTTCATCGACGCGGCCAAGCAGGAGAGCATCGAGGCGCTGCGCGATCTGGTCGAGCATAAGCGCAGCGGCCAGATGGTGATCGCGGCGGGATGCCTGTCGCAGCGGTATGGGGCGAATCTGGTGCAGGAAGTGCCGGGGCTGGACGGGGTGATCGGCACGCGGCGGTGGATGGACATCTTCGACCTGATTAGCCGGCTGCGGGATCGCCAGCACCCGGAACCGCTGTATCACCTGCCGACGGAGGCGCGGACGGTCGGGTTGGACGAGCGCGGCGTCCTGCGGGCCAGCGTGCAGGGGGCCAGCGCCTACGTCAAGATCGCCGATGGCTGCCGGCGGCCGTGCGCGTTCTGCGCGATCCCGAAGATCAAGGGGACGGCGGTGAGCCGCCCGATGGACTCGATTGTGCGCGAGGCGGTTCAGCTTCAGGAGCAGGGGGTCAAAGAGATCATCCTGATCGCTCAGGATTTAACCGATTACGGCTATGATCTGGGGCTGAAGGATGGGCTGGCGCACCTGCTGGAGGCTATCGTCGCGGCTGCGCCGGATGTGCCGTGGATTCGGCTGATGTACGCCTACCCCGGCTACGTCACGCCGCGGCTGATGGAGACGATGGCGAAGCACAAGCAAATTCTGCCGTACCTGGATATGCCGCTCCAGCACGGCCACCGGGATACGCTGCTGCGGATGAAGCGCCCGGCCAAGATCGAATGGGTGTATGAGACGGTTGGCAAGCTACGGGCGATTATCCCTGATCTGGCGGTGCGGACGACGTTCATCGTGGGGTATCCGGGCGAGACCGACGCGGAGTTCGCCGGGCTGCTGCAATTCATGCGCGACCTACAGTTCGACCGGGTGGGGGCGTTCAAGTATTCGTTCGAGATCGGTACGCCGAGCGCCGCGCTGCCGAATCAGGTGGCAGATGAGGTCAAGCAGCAGCGGTGGGAACAGTTGATGGAACTTCAGCAGGGGATCAGTCTGGCGAAGAATCAGGCGGTGGTGGGCAAGACGCTGGATATTCTGGTGGAAGGCCACGGCCAGAGCGAGGACGATCAGGGCCGGGCGGGCGGCCTCATCAGCCTGGGACGGAGCTACCGCGATGCGCCGGAGATCGATGGCTATGTGCTGGTGGAGGGCGAACTGCCGGTTGGGGAAATCGTCCCGGTGCGGATCACGGGGGCGACGACGTATGATCTGATGGCGACGGTGGAGACGGGCGCGCCGGTGGTCATCCAGCCGGGGAAGGTCTACGGTGAGGGGATGATCGATGTGACGGCAATCTGAGGAAGAGAAGAGAATTCCACCACAGAGGCACAGAGAACACAGACTGGACTTTATCCGAATGGTGGAAAGAAAGGGGCGGGCAAGGTAAGCTGATTTCTTGTTCAAGGAGAATCAAATGCTTACCCTGCCCGCAG
>JAEUQZ010000046.1:0-9283 GCA_016788965.1 Anaerolineae bacterium
CGGGCAGCGCCAAGACGCAGCAGGCGCTCGAATCAATCCCCGGCGCGAAGGCGGTCAGTCTGGCGGAAGCGGCGGCCACCAGCGAGGTGATTGTGCTGGCTGTGCCGTGGAACGCCGCGCGGGAGTCGCTGGCGCAGATGGGCGATCTGCGCGGCAAGATCATCATCGACGCGACCAACCGCTTCGGGTCGGAACCGGGGGATGCTCCCTCGGCAGCCGAGGACGTGGCGCGGGCTGCGCCGGGCGCGTTGGTGGTCAAGGCGTTCAATACGATGGGCTGGGAGACGCTGCTGAATCCGGTCTTCAGCGGGCATCCGGCCACGGCCTTCATCTGTGGGGACAGCGCCGAGGCCAAAGCGACCGTAAGTAAATTGGCCGCCGAGATCGGCCTCAGCCCGGTGGATGCCGGGCCGCTGAGCAATGCCAGCGCGGTCGATGGGCTGGCGCGGCTGTGGGTTTCGATGATGCGGGCGGGGGGCAGCCGGGATGTGGCGTTCGTGCTGATGCGGCGGTAAGCTGGGCAGCGATCATCCAGAGGAGGCCATTCATGAACGTCGATGAGGCGATTCGATCCAAACGGGCGGTGCGGCAGTTCACCGACCAACCGCTGCCGGAGGACGCTATCCGCGCCATCCTGAATGCCGGGCGGCTGGCGCAGTCATCCAAGAATCTGCAAGAGCGCCAGTTCATCGCCATCCGCGACCGGGCGACGCTGGAGGCGCTCTCCAGGTGCGGGACGTGGATGGGGCATCTGGCCGGGGCGGCGCTGGGGGTGGCGATCCTGACGCCCGATCCGGGCATCAAGTTCCAGCTGCTGTTCGACGCGGGGCAGGCGGCCGCCTATATGCAGTTGGCGGCCTGGGAACTGGGCATCGGCTCGTGTCTGGGTTCGGTCTACGAGCCGGATCAGGTGCGGGCGCTGCTGGGCTTCCCGGCGGAGTGGCACTGCGATGTGTGCCTCTCGTTCGGCTACCCGACCGCCGAGGCGCTGGCTCCGCGTCCGCCGCGACCAGATGGGCGCAAGGCGTTCGACGAGATCGTTCACTGGGAACGTTGGACATAAATCAGATTCGGGGCGCTGTATTCCCGGACGCTCCCTAAAGGGACTTCCTTCGGTCGCAGAATGGCGTCCCTACCCAGACCTGTTGTGTAGTCCGCTGGCAACGGATCGCATTGGCCTATATCTTTTGACCCCTCCGGCACTATCGGCGGTACAATACACTTATCACCGCAGGAGGGCAAACATGGCCGTCACCAAGCAGGACGCGCTCGAATATCACCGTATGGGCAGGCCGGGAAAGATCGAGGTCGTCCCAACCAAGCCGCTGGCGACCCAGCGCGATCTCTCGCTGGCGTATTCGCCGGGGGTGGCTGAGGCTGTCCTGGAAGTCGAGCGCGACCCGCTCACCTCGTATGAACTGACCGCCAGAGCCAATCTGGTGGCGGTCGTCTCCAACGGGACAGCCATCCTCGGATTGGGCAATCGCGGGGCGCTGGCCTCCAAGCCGGTCATGGAGGGCAAGGGCGTCCTCTTCAAACGCTTCGCCGACATCGATGTGTTCGACATCGAGATCGACGCCACCACGGTGGAAGAGGTCATCGCCGTGGTCAAGGCCATCGCGCCAACCTTCGGCGGGATCAACCTGGAAGACATCAAGTCGCCGGAGTGCTTCGAGATCGAGACGCGGCTGCGAGCCGAGGTGGATATTCCGGTTTTCCACGATGACCAGCACGGCACGGCCATTATCTCCGGGGCGGCGCTGCTAAACGCGCTGGAAGTCACCGGGCGGCGCATCGAGGATTTCCGGCTGGTGGTGGCCGGGGCGGGAGCGGCGGCGCTTTCGACAGTGGCCTTCTATCTGCTGTTGGGGATGCGGAAGGAGAACATCGTCATCGCCGACGAGTACGGCGTGATCTACGAGGGGCGGACGCTGGCGATGGACCCCTATAAAGCCCGCTTCGCCACCGACACGCCCTACCGCAGCATCGCCCAGGCGCTCGTGGATGCCGACATGTTCCTCGGTCTGAGCGTCGGGCGTATCGTCACCCAGGACATGATCCGCAGCATGGCTCCTAATCCCATCGTCTTTGCGATGGCGAACCCCGTCCCGGAGATCATGCCGGAGGAAGTGCTGGAAGCGCGGCCGGATGCCATCATCGGCACAGGGCGCAGCGATTATCCCAATCAGGTGAACAACGTCCTCGGCTTCCCGTTCATCTTCCGGGGGGCGCTGGATGTCTACGCCCGCACCATCAACGAAGAGATGAAGATGGCGGCGGCGCGGGCGCTGGCGGCGCTGGCGCATGAGGATGTGCCGGACAGCGTGCTGACGGCCTACGGGCTGTCGTCGCTGAAGTTTGGGCGCGATTACCTGATCCCGAAGCCGCTCGATTCGCGCGTGCTGCTGTGGCTGGCTCCGGCGGTAGCGGAAGCCGCCATGCAGAGCGGAGTCGCCCGCCGCCACATCGATATCGCCGCCTACCGCGCCGACCTGATCCGGCGGCAGGGACTCGGCCAGCAGGTGCGGGCCAACATCGTCAACAAGGCGCGGATGGGCGAAAAGCAGCGGATTGTTTTCCCAGAAGGCGATGATCCCAAGATCATCCGGGCGGCGGCCCGCGTCCATGAAGAGGGCATCGGCATCCCGATCCTGCTGGGCAAAGTCGAAGTGATCCAGCAGCGCATCCAGGAATTGGGGCTGAACTTCAACCCGATGGTCATCAATCCGTATACGGAACGGGCGAACCGGGGGCGCTATGGCGAAGAACTCTACCGGCTGCGCCAGCGGAAAGGCGTCACCCATGCGGTCGCGCACCGCGTGGTCGGCAGCCGCACCCATTACGGGATGATGATGCTGCACTGCGGCGACGCCGACGCTTACCTCAACGGGCGCGAACACGAGTACCCGGATGTGATCCGCCCGGCGCTGCAAATCTTCCACACACGCCCCGGCGTCAAGGTCGCCAGCGGCGTGTATCTCATCATCGCGCACAACCGGGTGTATTTCTTCACCGACGCGACCGTGAACATCGACCCGGATGCCGAGACGCTCTGCGAGATTGCGATCCTGGCGGCGGACTTCGCCCGGTCGCTGGATATCGAGCCGCGAGTCGCCATGCTGTCGTTCTCCAACTTCGGCAGCACGCCGCATCCGCTCTCGAACAAGGTGCAGCAGGCGGTCAAGCTGGTGCGGCGGAAGCGGCCTGATCTGATGGTCGATGGCGAGATGCAGGCGGATACGGCGGTCGTCCCCGGCCTGATCCAGGAACGCTTCCCGTTCAGTCAGGTACAGGACGCCAATGTGCTGGTCTTCCCCGATCTGGAAGCGGCCAACATCGCCTATAAGCTGCTGGCCCGCATCGGGCAGGCGGAAGCCATCGGGCCGATCCTGCTAGGGTTGGGCGCACCCGTGCATGTCCTCCAGGCAGGCGATGACACCGACGCGATTGTGGCGATGGCGGCGGTCGCCGCGATGGACGCGCAGCTTCGGCGCGTGGGGGAGGCGGAGGAAAAGCACAAGGAATAATGTGCCCGTTTGCTTCCCAAAAGGTACTGACGGGAAGCATAGGTTCCTTCAGATATTCGACACCTCCCCGGCGATGCTCATCATCTTACAATTAAGGTGACGAAACTTCCTGCATCAAGGAGTTCGAGACCATGAGTATCGACGAGAAATGGATATTCTGGGAGAGTCCTGTCGAGATCATCACTTCTCACATGAAGGAATTGATTCCACAAGCGATCAAGGCCATTTCAAAGGTCGGGTGTTTCCGCTTTGATGATGGAACCACACAAAACTGGAAGCTCGACCAGTTGTATGATAGTGGCACGCAAGCGTCGATAGCCTACTTCAGTGGCTTTACGCTGGCGAACAGCCAGAAGTTGGCGCTGGCTGCCACGGCTTGTCCACTGCTCTTTGTAAACAACCAGGTCGATTTGTGTGACATTTACCTCCAATCTCCCGATCTTACACTGGAGCCCAACTGGCAGCAGATCACCGGGTTCAGCCTGGACTTGCAGCGATGTATCGGCAGTCCATGTGGGGAACCCAAAACACCCAAGTATTTCGCTCAGCTTCAACTCTTCGCCGATGACCTGACGGATAACTCGCATCATCAATTTGCAGAATGGAATGCGGCGACGAACTCGTTCAAATTCAATCCAGTCGCGCTCAATCAACCCTATCACTTCGTCTGGAAGGTTCCGACGCTGGCTCAACGTAAGTGGCAGATCAAGTCTGTGCGCGTGCGTCTGACCATGCCGAACGTCAACAAGGGGATTGGGGCGGGCGAGTGCGCGATCAGAGGTTCCTGGTTGATTGGGAATGTCTGCCCGGAGAAATAGCTGTGACCCTTTGATCGGTCTTTTCTAACCGACCATCGTCTGGGCGAGAGCGAGGAGTTCGGCGCCGGAGGGGGGAACTTCCCGCCAGAACAACTCGACGGGCAGGCGGAAACCGGGCAGCACGCGGGACTCGATCAGGCCGTCGGGCTGGATGGGGACAGGGTGGTAGCGGCCATCGTCGCCGAGCGCGTAGACCACGGCCTCGGTACGCAGCGGGTCGATGAGCCAGTATTCGGGGATGGCGTCGGCTTCGTATTCGCTGAGCTTGTCGCCCCGGTCACGGCGGCTGCTTTCCGGCGAGACGATCTCCATGACGACATCAGCCGCGCCGTCCAGGTAATTCGGGCGGATGCGATCCGGATGGGCATTCAGCACCACCATGACATCCGGCTCACGGACGGGGAGACCTTCAGCGAGACGCATGGGAACCCCGGCCAGCAGCAGCCGTCCGATGCCCCTGGCCGACAGGGACAGGTTGAGCAGGGTGGTCAGCAGCACCAGGATTTCCTGGTGGCGGGTGTCGGTGGTCACGAGGAAAACCTTGCCCATGTGCCATTCGGCCTGCTGTTCGGCGAAGCGGCGCAGGAAGTCCTCGAAGGACACACCCTCCGCCACCACCGGTTCGGCTGCCGCATCGATTGGGATTGTCACCGCGTCGGTGATGACTGCATCCTCAGCATCTCCCACTCGACTATACCCGAAAATGGGAAGCGATGAAACCGCGCTGAACCTTCCCTGATTTTACCTTCGCCCGTATACTGTGGCGCATGGAAACACTCACGGGCACGATTGAGCGCGTCACCTACTATAACGCCGAAAATGGCTACAGCGTGCTGCGCGTCACCCCGGAAGGCCGCTATCCCAACGCCACTGCCCGCGATGGGACGATCACCGTCGTCGGCAGTATGCCGGAACTGGCCCCCGGCGAAAGCGCCGAATTCAGCGGCGCGTGGATCAACGACCCGCGCTACGGGATGCAGTTCCGCGCCGAGATGGTGCGGCCGGTCGTCCCAGCCACCTCCGAAGGCATCATCAACTACCTGAGCAGCGGCATCGTCAAAGGGATCGGCCCGGTCACGGCCAAGCGCATCGTCGATCACTTCGGCGACCAGACGCTCACCATCCTGGATCGGCAGCCGGAACGCATCGAAGAGGTTCCCGGTCTGAAGACCAGCTTGGCGAAGGCGCTGGCAATCGCCTGGGCGGAGAACCGCTCGGTGCGCGAGACGATGATCTTCCTGCAAGGCTACGGCATCAGCAGCCGCATGTCCGTCCGCATTCACGGCGTGTACGGGACCGAGACCATCCGCGCCGTCAAAGAAGACCCCTACAGGTTAGCCGACGAGGTCTTCGGCATCGGCTTCATCAAGGCGGACGCCATCGCTCAGAAGATGGGCGTGCCCAACGACGCGCCGATCCGCATCCGCGCCGGGTTGCAGTTTGCGCTCAACCGGTTGGCACAGGATGGGCATACCTATGCGCCACGCAAAGTCCTGCTGGATACCGCCGCCGAACTGCTCAAGGTGGATGAACCGACCCGGCTGGCGGCGGCGTTGGATGCGCTCATCGCGGCGACCGAGGTCGTCTCCCAGGAAGTGCGCGACGGATCGGGAGAGGTTGTGCCCGCCGTCTATCTGCCTGTGTATTACTATGCTGAGACGGGCGCGGCGGAACTGCTGCGGGAGATCGCGCACTCGCCCTCGGCGATGGCCTCTGCCTGGAAGAAAACCAAGTGGCCGGCATTTCTGGCCGAACTCGCCAAACAGAACGATGTCACCCTCAGCGATCAGCAGCAGGGCGCGGTGCAGGCGGCGCTCACCACCAAGGTCAGCGTGCTCACCGGCGGCCCCGGCACCGGCAAGACGACCACGCTCCAGATGGTCATCAACGGGCTGCTGAGCGAGAAGCGCACCTTCCGGCTGGCGTCGCCGACCGGGCGGGCGGCCAAGCGCCTCTCGGAAGCGACGGGGCATCCGGCCAGCACCATCCACCGGATGCTGGGCTTCATGCCGGATGGCGGCTTCGATTATGACGAGGATCATCCGCTGGAAACCGATATGGTCATCGTCGATGAAGCCTCGATGATCGATCTGGTGCTGTTCTATCACCTGCTGAAGGCCATCCCCGCCTACAGCCATCTGCTGCTGGTCGGCGATGTCGATCAGCTCCCCAGCGTGGGGGCGGGCAACGTGCTGCGGGATGTGATCGACAGCGGGCTGGCGCACGTCACCCGCCTGGATACGATCTTCCGGCAGAGCGAGGACAGCCTGATCGTCCTGAATGCCCATCGGGTCAACCACGGCGAGATGCCGCATATTCACAACCGCAGCGCCGACTTCTTCTTCTTCAAGGAGGAAGACCCGGAACGCGCTGCCGAACTGGTGGTGGATATCGTGCTGAACCGCCTGCCGAGCCGCTTCGGGGTCGATCCGATGCGCGAGGTGCAGGTCATCGCCCCGATGTATCGCGGGCCTGTGGGCGTCAACGCGCTGAACGATGCGCTCCAGACGGCGCTGAATGGGAATACGCGGCAGGCGGAGAAACGGCTGGGGGGTCGTCTGTTCCGGGCGGGCGACAAGGTGATGCAGATCCGCAACAACTATGAGAAGGATGTCTTCAATGGGGACATCGGCCTCATCAGCGGCATCGATTACGAGGACAACCAGCTTGAAGTGGTGCTGGATGGCCGTTTCATCTACTACGACTTCACCGAAGCCGACGAACTGACGCTGGCCTACTGCATCAGCACGCATCGCAGCCAGGGCGGGGAGTATCCCATCGTGGTCATTCCGCTGATGACGCAGCACTACATGATGCTCCAGCGCAATCTGCTGTATACGGCCATCACCCGCGCTCGGAAGACGGTCGTGCTGGTGGGGACATCCCGCGCCATCCATATCGCCGTCAACAACAACAAAGTGTCCGAACGCTACTCCGGTCTGCTCCCCCGCCTGCGGGCATAGTCTGTGTTACAATCGAGGTCAGATGTTCGCCTAGATGTGGAGCCAGAAGGTGTTTCTCCCCGTCGTGCTGCCTGCCGAAGCTGAACTGGCCCGATTTTGCCAGGAGCGCCGCATCCGCAAACTGTCGCTGTTTGGGTCGGTGCTGCGGGGCGGTGATTTCCACGCGGACAGCGACCTGGATGTGCTGGTCGAGTTCGAGCCGGATGCCCATGTTGGCTGGAACATCGTCACCATCGAGGATGAACTCTCGGCGCTGCTTGGCCGCGCGGTCGATCTGAACACCCCAACCAGCCTCAGCCCGTATTTTCGACAGAAGGTTTTGGACGGCGCGTTGGTCTTATACGGCTGAATCAAATCCCCCTCGAAACAAAAAGAACCTGCCATCGCAACGGCAGGTTCTTTCATGTGTGGAAAAGCTGCGCGGCTACTCGCTACGTTCGCGCGTGCCGTTCTCGCGGGCGGTCTGCGCCGACCCAGCGACGGTGGTGGTCAACTGCTGCGCCAGCCCAATCAGTTCCATCGGCAGGACGAATTTCGTCGCGGGGCTGCTGCCGACCTGCTTGAGCGCATCCAGGTATTGGAGCAGCATGGTATTGCTATCCAACTGCTTGGCCTCGGCCGTGATGGCCTGCAATGCGGCGGCGAAACCCTGGGCCCGCAGAAGCTGCGCCTGACGCTCACCCTCGGCGGTCAGGATTCGGGACTGACGTTCGCCTTCTGCTTTGAGGATGGCGGACTGCTTTTCACCTTCGGCGACGGCGATGGCAGCTTCACGCTCGCCGCTGGCCTTCGTGACCATCGCGCGGCGTTCACGTTCGGCGCCCATCTGCCGGTTCATCGCGTCCTGGACCTCGCGCGGCGGCTTGATCTCGCGGATTTCGACCGTCGTCACCTTCATGCCCCAGCGTTCGGTGATCTCGTCCAGCTTGATCCGCAGCGTATCGTTGATCTGCTCGCGCTTGGCGAGGACATCATCCAGCGAAATATCGCCGATAACGGCGCGGAGCGTCGTGGTGGCGATGTTCACCGCTGCGCTGACTACGTTATCGATCTGCAAGACCGAGCGGCCCGGATCGATGACGCGGTAGTACACCAGGAAGTCGATGTCGATGGGAGCATTGTCTTTGGTGATGGCGGTCTGCGAGGGGATGTCCAGGAAGCGTTCGCGGACATCGACGCGCTTGGCCTGCTCGATGACCGGGATGACCAGCACGACCCCCGGCCCGCGGGTTCCGGCATAGCGCCCCAGCGACAGCACCACCAGCCGTTCGGTCTCCGGCACAATGCGGATCAGCCGTGAGAGCGTGTAGGCAACCAGCAGGATGATGAAGATCAGCAGCAGCGATGTACCCTGATTATTGAGCAGTTGTTGAAGTTCCTGTCCCATTGGCGTCCTCTCCATGATTGGTCTGTTTGTGCTTGAGACTTTCGACGTAAAGCTGCAATCCTTCCCGTTCGACCACGACGATTTCCTCGCCGGGTTCGAGCGGGTGATCGCTCAGCGCGGACCACTGCTCCCCGCGCACATTGACCGTACCCCGATGGTTGCGTCCGACGGGTTCGGACGCGCTGATGACCCGTCCAGCGGCGCCGAGGATTTGCCCGTTGTCATCGATGACCGCCACCTGCTTACGGGATTTCTCCAGGATGGGCAGCAGTGCCAGGCGGTTGTAGGCCAGCGACAGCCCGACCACCACAGCGATTAGCACCCAGGAAACGCTCAGGCCGTTGTAGAGCGTGGCGGCTCCGATCACCTGGAGGATCAGGCCGGCTTCGGCCACCCGCGCGGCGGTGGGACTCAGGAAAGGCACGAGCAGGAAGGCCAGCACCCCGATGAAGATCAGCAGCGCCGCTGCCCAGTTGGTCGGCTGGTTCGCCAGCAGCAGCACGGCCGCGCCGACCACTAACAGCGCCACAATTTCGATCAACCCCGTGCCGGGCACATAGGCGGCCGTAACCGCGATCCACAGCCCGA
>JAEUQZ010000046.1:9293-18584 GCA_016788965.1 Anaerolineae bacterium
ACAATAGAGTTCAACCCTACGATTCATTATAGAGCAGAATCGGGCGGAGTTGTTCCCCCCACAGATTAGGGGGCTGTTGAATCCGGTTTGAATTCAGTTGATCGGGACCATGTGGATGATGGTGACGCCGCCGCCGCCTTCCTGCGGGGTGGCTTCCGTCACCTTCGAGATCAGCGGGTGATGCTCGACCCGTTCGCGGACGGCTTTCTTCAGCGCGCCGGTTCCCTTGCCGTGGATGATGCGGGCAAAGGGCAGCCCGGACATGTAGGCGGCATCGACGTAGGTCTCTAACCGCTTGAGGGCTTCATCCACCCGTTCGCCGCGCAAATCCAGTTCCAGACCGGGGGATTGGCCTTTGGGGACAATCGGGTCGGGCGACTTCTCGTATTCGCGCTTGTGGCCGCGCTTGATCTCGCGCTTTTCGCTGCGGGTGCGGTGGCTGACTTCATCCAGCGCGGCGCGGACGCGGAGCGTGCCCATCTGGATTTCGACGCTCTCCCGATCCAACGCCATGATCGTGCCTTCGGCGTTCAGCTTCGCCAGCCAGACTGTCTCGCCCAGGCGCGGAACCCAATCGGTCGTTTCGGCGACCTTTTCGACCTCGTTGGGGACAGATTGCTGGGCGCTGGCCGCCAGCAGCGCGGCTTCTTCCTGAACCTGCTTGAGGGCATCCAGCGGCAGCGTCGCGCTCCGCATCTCGCTCCGCAGCCGCTTGACCTCACGCTGAAAGGACTTGATCTCTTCGTCGGCCTGCCGACGGGCGGCGGCGATGACGTTGCGGCGCTCATCTTCGATCTGGTCGAGCCGTACCTGGAGTTCGGCCTGTTGGGCTTCGACCTCTTCGCGCAGGGCATTGATGAGCGACTGGCTGCGGCGGATTTCTTCGCGGGTGCGCTGAATCTCGTCGAGCAGATCGTCGGCCACCAGGTCTTCAGTAGCGACCATCGTTCGGGCATCGTCGATAATGGTCGCATCCAGCCCCAACCGGGTCGCAATCGACAGCGCGTTGGAGCGTCCCGGCAGGCCGATGATGAGGCGGTAGGTCGGCTTGAGCGTCGCCAGATCGAACTCGACGCTGGCATTGCGGACGCCGGGCGTCTCCACGCCGTAGACCTTCAGTTCGGGGTGATGGGTTGTCACCAGCGTGGTCACGCGGCGGTTGACCAGATGCGTCAGGATGGCGCGGGCCAGCGCCGAACCTTCGGCGGGATCGGTTCCCGCGCCGAGTTCGTCCAGCAGCACCAGCGAACGCGCGTCACATTCGCGCAGGATCGAGATGGTGTTGGTCATGTGCGACGAGAAGGTGCTGAGCGACTGCTCGATGCTCTGCTCATCGCCAATATCGGCGTAGACGCCTTCAAAGACCGACAGCTTGGCGTCCTCAGCAGGGACGTGCAGCCCGCACTGCGCCATCAGCGTCAGCAGGCCGACCGTCTTCAGCGAGACTGTCTTGCCGCCGGTATTTGGCCCGGTGACGACCAGCACCCAGGTGGCCTCATCCAGTTCGACATCGATGGGCATGACCGCCCCGGTCAGCAGCGGATGCCGGGCGCTGCGGAGGTAGATGGTGCTGCCGGGGTGAGTCGGATTGCTGGGACGTTCACGGAAGGGCAGCAGCACCGGCTCGACGGCAGTGATCTGGATGGCGTAGTTGGCTTTGGCGAAGACCAGATCGAGATAAGCCAGCACCTCGACCGTCCGCACGATCTGCTCGGAAAGAACGCCCACCTCATCCGTGAGCATCTGAAGGATGCGCCGAATCTCTTTTTCTTCGGCCAGTTGCATTTCGCGGTAGGTGTTGTTGAGTTCGACCGTCGCCAGCGGTTCGATGAACAGCGTTGCCCCGGAGGACGAGGAGTCATGCACGACGCCGGGGATGCGGCCCTTGAACTCCGCCTTGATTGGGATGACGTAGCGCCCGTTGCGGGTGGTGATGATCGGTTCCTGGAGGAATTGGGCGTTGGTGGTGGAATTGATGAGGCGGGTGAGGCGGGTCTGGAGCTTGTCGTAGGAGACCTTCAGATCGCGGCGGATGAGCGCAAGCTGCGGGCTGGCGCTGTCCATCACCTCGCCTTTTTCGTTCAGCACCCGCCCGATGGACTCCTGGAGGTCATTGCATTCCTCGGCTTCGTTGGCGACCTCGGAAAGCAGCGGGTAGGTTCCCTTCATCCGGCCCAGCGTGCGCTTCACGGTCGTTGCCCGCCGGAGGGTCTGGCGGATGTCCAGCAAAACCTGGGCTTCGATCAGCACACCGCGCGTGGCCTGGATGACTGGATCGCGGACATCGCGTGCGCCGCCCAGCGTGAAGTTGACCTTGTTGTCGATGATGAGCCGCGCCTCGGTCGTTTCCCGCTGCCAGGTCAGTGCCTCGTCGAGGCGGGTCGTCGGGCGCAGTTCGCGCACCAGTTCGGCGCCGGCCGAGAAGGTGGTGTGCCGGGCGACCTGTTCCAGGATTTTCGGTAGTTCGAGGATGTGCGTCGATTTTTCGCTAATCATGATGTGCTGCCCGTGACCGAAAACCAGGGCGGGTTTATCCGTATCTACCCCGGCAGAATGCGTTCAGGATGGAGCGCAGGTGAGTATAGGGGTTGGGCTGGCCGTCTGTCAATCGTGAGGTTTTCTAGGGGTCAGGAGAGGTTGTTTTCGTTACGGTCTGCTGGCATCATTGGGCTGCGTCCGTAAGCGGGTCATCGAAGTCATCGCTCGTCCAGATCGTACCCTGATGGAGTCCGAGGATGCGCTCCTTTCGCGGTTCCGGTGATGGGAGAGGTGTCTCGCCTGCTGTCTGTTCGGCGAGGTGTTGGCGGAGCAGCGCTTTTTCACGAGGAGTTAGTTGTTGGACCAGTTCCAGGAACTCATCGAATGAGATTGAAAGGTTCACCATTGTCAGCGCCTCTCGATCATAACTTCTTGTTGGAAGTCTGTTCGGTATCAGATCGTTTGTCAAGAGGCACTCACATGATCTGAAATGACCATTGCGAGTTGCATGAGCAACCGCTCATACGTATAATGCACTGACGCGAGGCTGTGGGGGCGTGGGTTGTATGTCTGCTGCCGATGAGATCAAGGCGCGCCTGGATGTCGTGGATTACATCCAGCGATATGTGCCGCTGAAACGCGCGGGCCGCTCCTATAAAGCCTGCTGTCCCTTCCATGCCGAAAAAACGCCCAGCTTCGTCGTCAATCCCGACCGCCAGTCGTGGCGCTGTTTTGGGCAGTGCGGCATCGGCGGGGATGTCCTCAGCTTCGCCATGCGCTATCACGGCTGGTCGTTCAACGAAGCCGTGCAGGAATTGGGGCGCTTGGTCGGCGTGGAAGTCCGCCCACAAACCCCCGAACAGCGCGAGGAATCCGACCGCCTGGAAACTCTGCGCGGTCTGATGCACACCGCCGCCGACTCGTATCACCATGCGCTCTTCGATCCCAACGTGACCGGGCAGGCCGCCGTCCTGCGCTATGCCCGCGAGAAACGCGGCTTCACCGATGAAACCCTGACCCAGTTCAAAGTGGGTTATGCCCCGCCTGGCTGGACGCACATGCTCGACCACCTGAAAACGCTCGGCTATACCGAGGAGCAGATGATCGAGGTTGGGCTGGCGATTCAGAACGAGGAGACCGGGCGCATCTACGACCGCTTCCGCAACCGCCTGATGATCCCGATCCGCGATGAACGCGGGCGCGTCATCGGCTTTGGGGCGCGGGCGCTCGACCCGGATGACAATCCCAAATACCTGAACTCGCCGCAGACGCCGCTCTTCGACAAGAGCAAAACGCTCTTCGGGCTGGATGCCGCCCGGAACGCCATCCGGGAGCAGGGAACGGCCGTCATCGTCGAAGGCTACATGGATGCGATCCAGGCGCATCAGGCCAGCTTCAGGAATGTCGTTGCCCAGATGGGCACGGCCATGACCGAAACGCAGCTCCGGCTGCTGACCCGTTCCTCGGTGGCCGCCAAACGGATCATTCTGGCGCTGGATGCCGACGCCGCCGGACAGAGCGCGACCCGCCGCAGCCTGGAAACCGCCCGCCAGACGCTCCAATCGGATTGGGCGGGGCGGTTGTCGGTAGATATCCGCGTGCTGCAAATCCCCGGCGCGAAAGACCCCGACGACCTGATCCGCGAGTCGCCCGAACGCTGGAACGAACTGGTCGTAGCGGCGCTGCCGGTGGCTCAGTACGTCATCGACATGGAGACGGCGGAACTGCCGCCCAACGCCAGCGTTCAGCAGCGCGAAGCGGTCGCCCGCAGCCTGCTGCCGATCCTGGCCGCTTCCGAGGACAACCTCTACCGCCAGGACAACCTGCAAAAACTGGCGCTCCGGCTGCGAATCCCGGAACGCGATCTGCTGGCCTGGGCGGAAGAACAGGCACGGATCGACCGCGCCAAACGGACGCAGGCGGCTCCACCGCGCCGGGAAACACCTGCTCAACCCCCACCGCCTGATTTTCCGCCTGATGAATTCCTGGCGGAAGCGCCTCCTTCCGCCGCGCCGACCCGACCCGTGGCGGCTCCCTCTGGCGAAATGGCGCTGGAAATCGAGTGCCTGCGGGTGCTGTTCCGCGAGCCGATGGGCTATTATGTGGTCAACCGCCGTCTGCGCGAACTGGCTCGTGACGATGAAATCCTTGCCCGCGGGCCGCTGGCCGATTGGTGCGACGAAGACTTCAGCCAGCCGGAAACGCGGGCTGTGATGGGCTTGTTCGCGGCGGGAATGGGGCAGGATGACGAAGACTTCATGGAGTATATCCAGCGTAAGGCCGGGGTTGTCCTGAAACCCCACCTGGATGTTATACTGGCGGACGACTTCAGTCGGCTGCAACACCGCCTGGGGGAAGGAGTGCGCGCGGACCTGACGAGCATCTGGACTCACAACCGCCGCATCATCGAGGCGGCTGATCCGGTGGCGATACTGGTCGAGAAGGCGCTGCGGCTGCGGATCAAACGCTTGCAGCGGGAACGGGAGGAATTGTGCTTCTTGCAGATCGACTCCCAGCAGAATGGTGATATGGACGCCGAACGTCATTTTCAGGATCAAATCCTGCTGTCGATCAGGGCGAAGGGACTGATCGAGGCCGAGTTACAGAAGCAATTGGCTGCGCTGCGCGAGTAGGATATTATGCCGAAGAAACGTAGACCGAAGAAGGAAGAGCAGGACGCTTCGCAGGAGATGGCGAAGGTTCAGGTCGATGATGGGGCCGAATTCGAGGGCGACGAGGACTCGTTGGATGACGACGATGCCTTGTTCGGCGGAGTCGCGCTGAAGGAAGAAACCGGCGAGTTCTCGTTGGAAGAACCCGATGACGAAGACTTCGACGAATTCGACGAAGAACTGGTCAATGAGAGCCTCTCGCTGGACGCGGCGGCGCTGGCCGATGACCCGGTGCGGATGTACCTCAAGGAGATCGGGCAGGTTCCGCTGCTGGATACCAACCGCGAGACCTGGCTGAGCATTCAGGTTTCGGCGGAGCAGCTTCTGGATGGCTTCCTGCACACGCTCTCGCGCGTGGATCAGGCGGTGGATGAAGACGCCACGCCGAACCCGGCCAGCATCATTGAACTGGCCTACCAGCACGTGCTGCGTAACTGGGAAGAGGTGGTCGATGGGTCTGCCGCTTTCGGGGTTGAACCGCCGAATCTGCGCCAGATCATCGATGAAGTGGCCCAGGTCAAAGACAACTGGGACAGCGAGTCTCGTTCGGTTATCCGTGATTATCTGCGCCAGAAGGATTGGGGCAGGGACGAACTGTGGACAGAACTCTCCCGCCGCCTGTTCGATGTCTTCCACGGCCTGTATCTGATGCCGCTGTCGCTGCTGGTTCACATCCGTGGCTACTACCGCCAGAACAAGGCGCTGCCCAGCCTGGAGCAGTTCCGCCCCTGGCTCGCCAACGATCCCGATACGCTGGAAGAACTGCCGGAATTCTTTGAACTGGTGGAGCGGCGCGCCGAGGGCGCGGCCGAGGCGCTCACCCGCGCCAACCTGCGGCTGGTGGTCAGCGTCGCCAAACGCTACATGGGGCGCGGCATCAACTTCCTGGATTTGATCCAGGAGGGCAACATCGGTCTGCTCCGCGCGGTCGAGAAGTTCGACCATACCAAAGGCTTCAAGTTCAGCACCTATGCCACCTGGTGGATTCGGCAGGCCATCAGCCGCGCCATCGCCGATCAAGCCCGCACCATCCGTATTCCGGTGCATATGGTCGAGACCATCAACCGCCTGATGCGCGTTCAGCGCGACCTTATCCAGGAACTCGGCGGCGAACCCAGCGCCGAGCAGATCGCGCTGGAGATGGATTTGCTGACCCGCGACGAGACCGATGCGGTCCGCCTGATCCGGCGCAATGGCGAGCGCATGGACCCCGGCTTGCAGCGCAAGCTCCGCCGGGCTGCCCAGAAAGTCCGCAAGATCATGCGGATCAGCCAGGAGCCAATGAGCCTGGAAATGCCCATCGGTCAGGAAGACAGCAGCCTGCTGGGCGACTTCATCGAAGACGACAAGATCATGGGGCCGGTGGATGCGGCCAGCCGCCAGCTTCTCAAGGAGCAGATTCGCTCGGCGCTGGGCGTCCTCAGCGACCGCGAGCGCGAGGTGCTGGAGATGCGCTTCGGCCTCCAGGACGGCCAAGATCACACCCTGGAAGAAGTCGGCAAGCATCTGGGCGTGACCCGCGAGCGCATCCGCCAGATCGAGGCCAAAGCCCTCCGCAAACTGCGCCATCCCACCCGGAGCCGCCAGCTCCGCGATTACCTGGAAATCTGAGACCCCCATCGGACGGCACACCGCCGTCCGATTGATTCGGGCTGACTGGATTGCACGGAGTGGAACGATCCGATGAATGCTGAAACTGTAGCCGTCCGCGAAGCTGCTGCCCAGGCCATCCAGACCGCTTTCGCCGAGGTTCCGTATCCGGGCGATGACCAGGTGACGGCTTATGCCCGTTACGGCCGTTCGATTGCCGACGCGCTGCGCGGCAAGCACTGGTCGGAGGTGACGCTGGATGTGCTGGTGCAGCACCGCTGGGAGATTTTCCTGCTGTCGCCGGACACCTTCCGCTTCTACGCGCCGGTTTTCATGCTGGCAGCGCTGTATCACTTCGAGGAACTGGATACCTTCCCGCACAACGTCCTCTTCAGCCTGACGCCGCAGCGCGAGGAACACGTCCACAACTACTTCGCCGGAGAGTTCAACGACTATTTCTCGCGGCGGGCAGCGGCTTTCAGCCCGGAGGAAAAGGATGCTATCCGCACCTTCCTGGAGACCATCGCCGCGACCCACCCGAACGAAGAGTGGCTCTACGACATCGATCTGGAACGGATGACGCTCCCGTTCTGGCGGGCAGCGTAATAAGGCTGCTACGTCGTTCTAAGATGTCTCTCATCAAGCCTGGAATGTTGCTGAAGGGCTTTTCCGCTAGAATACAGATATAACAGGTCTGTAACATGGATTCGGGCGCGTCGCCCACCGAGACCCGTTCCAGCGAGATATGCCATGCCCACGACAGTCGTTTTCCCCGCGGACGAGCTGACTCCAGCCGATGTGCTGCGCCAGCAGATCGCTCACCAGGTGGAAGAAGCCTTTGCGCGGACGCCCTATCCGGGCGATGACCGCATCTGCCGGGCCGGGGCGGACGGGGGCGACCTGATGCGCGCCTTCCGGGGGAAGGCCTGGCAGGATGTGCAGTTGGCGACGCTGCTGAACTACCACATCGACATGCCCATTATGACGCCAGAAGCCTTCCGCTACTATCTGCCGGCCTTCATGCTGGCGGTGCTGTTCTTTTACGCGCACAGCGGCACGCTGCCGATGAGCCTGATCCACAACCTGACCCCGCCGGATGCCAGTTCGCTCCACGACTACATGGAGAAGACCCAGCCCTCCTCGAAGCGCAGCAAGATCGACGAGTTCCTGAACCGGGTGAGCGCCTTCACCCCGGCGGAGCGGGCGGCGATCCGCGCCTACCTCGAATCCTACCGCAAGCTCCACCCGCACGGGCGCAGCGAGATGCGCTACCTCGACCGGGCGATGGCCTTCTGGCAGATGGCCTGAGCGGGAAGTTTGTAGTTGATAGTTTATAGTTGATAGTTTTTAGATTGTAGACGATAGCTCCAGCTTATCGCCATACCAATGCGGTGCGTCAAATGGCGGAGTTGGCGGCAATGGCGTCAGTGCCGTCAGGGTTGGATGCGCCTGTTTGTGACAGTTCCCCGTGAGATGTGCCGTTCTCCACTGCGAAATGCTGCAAATGCGCCGCCGGACACTCAAGTGATCCGGCTGCCGAAAAGCCATGTCCACTGAAGGGACAAAAGGCTCCCCAATAACCGACGCTCATCCTGAGAGATCATCGGCGTATTCCCACGATAGCACAAAACGCGGCGGAAAGGGTGACATTTTGTCTACTTTTGCGCCATAAAATCGGAAAGAAGAATATCTAACCGCAAAGACGCAGGGAAATACAGAGGGTGTGGGATTTATCAGGAGGACAGGGGGTTCGGGGTGGGCCGCGAGGGAGAGCGAATGGGGCAACCCTCTCAACTCCTCACTGCACTTTGAGGGTAGAATTCGATGAGCTATCGATGCGGCAAATTTGGTATAACACTGACACTAGGCTCTGATTATGTTTTTCTCCTCCCGCAAAACAAATCACCATTAACAATCGCAAACACTATTCGTCTAATTGACGGTATAATATTCCCAGGTGAGTCAAGCAATTCGGCTTTTTGAACGGTCGTGTTACATCGTTCGGCATTCCATAAGTTGATAATAGGATCTATAATCAGATGTCACCAACGATTCATCATGGTGCGCTCCCATTCTTCAGCGCGAACCCTAACCTCGAACAACTCGTAAATTGTTTGTTTCATGATTTCGAGATCACATGGGCATCTACCGAAAAAAACTTCAACACGATGCTCTATGCCTTTATTCTGAAACCCCGTCCGCATATTCGAGAAGCCTTCGGTTTTGAGCGAGAGGTTTTATGCGTCTATTCACCGTATCGGACTTTGGAGCCAAGAAGCCTACAAATTGCAGAGTATTTGATCTCGGAGCGGATATCGGTGCGAGAACGAGTCGAACCTATTCTCTATATCCTCATTTCAGATGATGTTGATATCGAAGATAAACTCAAGAGTCTTGTGGTAGATAGTCGAACCGAGCGCGTAATTATCCCCTTCTTTCCACAGGAACTTCTCGTCGTCCGTCAGCTCAATAATAAGTGGGACGTCAAACGTGTCTTGCAGCCACCTGCGCACGTCACCATAGCAACACTATGTCACTCTGCCCATGATTC
>JAEUQZ010000470.1 GCA_016788965.1 Anaerolineae bacterium
CGGCGCTCTGACCATCCCCGGCCCCGGCCACGATGGGCGTCCCTTCCAGCAGGCCGCATTCCTGCGCGGCGGCCGCCGTCACCGTCCCCAGTACGCTGCCAGGCGGCTCGATCTTGACGAACTGCTCTGGCCGCAGCCCGATCTTGCGGATCAAATCCTCCGCCCAATCGCCTTTCCGCATATCCACCACGCCGAACGGATCAGCGCACGGTAGGCTCGTCACCCACTGCCCGGTCAGCTTCGTCACCAGGAAGCCATGCACATCCACGATCTTATGCGCCCGCGGCAGCACATCGGGTTCATGCTGTTGGAGCCACAGGAACTTCGGCAGCGACTGCTTGGTTGACGGCCCTTTGCCCGTCAGATCGTGCAGCATGTCGTTCCCAAACATTCGGTCGAGGTCATCGACCTGCTGGGCGCAGCGGTCATCCAGCCACAGGATCGCGTTCCGCAGCGGGCGGCACTGCTCATCCACCGGTACGAAGCTCTCCCGCTGGTGCGTGATGCTCATCGCCGCGATGCGCTCCGCCCCCACCTGCGCCGCCAGACCGCGCAGCACCTTGCACAGCGCGATCCACCAGTCATCCGCTTTCTGTTCGTAGAAGTTGGGCTGCGGGGAGATGAGTTCAAAACTGGCGCGGGCTTCCGCCACGATGCGCCCTTGCCGATCCCAGGCAATGCCTTTGCAGGCCGTCGTGCTGCTGTCTACACCAATAACGAGGTCTTTCACGGCGTTCAATGTTCGTGCAACCTCTTTTCGTTAGGTAATAAGATCACTTCAACTCAGCTATTTTACCCTGACTTCGAGTAGCCCGCCGGATACATTGCGAGCTGGCACATACCACATTACCGCTTCGTTGCATCAACCACCGCACCCCCTCCAGGTTTCTTCTCGAACCCCCGGAGGGGGTGATCTTCAAATAGCCCGGCCATTTCATGGCCGGGTGACGCGAGCGTCTGATCCCCACTTGCCAGAATTGAGTCCTCAGCCGAACGAGCGCGGAGGCGGCGATGCGCCGGGGACCCAATTCTGGCGACTGCTGACCAGACAGAATGAGGAGGGCGGCGGAGACCGCCCCCTCCTCACAGCAAACCGAAACTAGACCTCGTTGATCGCGTCTTCGATGAAGCCCGCGATGGCGTCCAGTGACGCCTGCACATCGACCGCCTGGCCCGCGACCGCTGCGGCCGTCAGCTTGCCCAGTTCGGTCGGGATCGGGCCGCCCGTGCCGGAGGCCGTCGCCCAACCGGGGAAGTGCGGCTCGGTTCCCATCCGTTCCTGGATCGCCTTGAGGGCGGCCGGGAAGTGACGGGTGGTCAGCGGCGTGACCTTGGCGCGTTCCAGAACGATGGGCGCTTCGAAGGCGCTCAGACGAATCGGCGTGTTGCTCGAAGCCGCCGCGGCCGTCTGCACCGGGGCGCTGGTCGCGTACTGGAGGAAGACCCATGCCGCATCCGCGTTCTGGCTGTAGTTCGACAGACCCATGCACGAACCACCCTGGTGGCCGATGGCCGGAGTTTCGTCGAAGCTGCATTCCTCTTTCGGACGCAGTGCCTTCTCGACCGGCAGATCGGCAGTCTCCCACAAACCCTGCGTCGGTGAACCATCACCGTCCAGGCCGGGGAAGAATTCCGCCCAGGAGATCACGTTGGCGCCGACGCCCGCGGTCATACCGCTGCCCTGTCCGCCCCAGTCCCAGGTGGTCACGCCTGCCGGGACGTACTTGGCGAGTTCCAGCATGTAGTTCGCGCCCGCGACGCCGAATTCGTCATTGATGGCGACCGCGCCATCTGTCCCGGTGTGTGATCCACCATGCGACCACAGCCACGCCGTCCAGTCGCACTGGAGCGCATAGTGACCGCTCTGCCACTGACCGATATAGCCGCGGATATCTGAACCGTCGGCGTTGGTCAGCTTGGCTTCGTCGATGGTCTTGACCGCCGCCAGGAACTCGTCCATGTTGGTCGCTGGGGACAGACCGAGCTGGTCGTACACATCCTTGCGGTACATGTAGATGAAGATCGGAATGTCGAACGGCAGACCGACCAGACGGCCGCCATATGACGCCAGCGCCGGCAGCAGTTCCGGCACGAAGTCATCGAAGTTGAAGTCGGGCATGTTCAGGTCGCTGCCGTCCGCCAGCCGAGCCGACGGATCCACAGTATCGTTCACGAAGCGGCCGACCCACGCCTGATCCATGTAGTAGATGTCGTTCTGAGCGGATTGGGTGGCTGTGTCCTGCACCAGCTTGCTCAACACCTGATCCAGCGGAATCTGTTCCCAGACGATCTGGATGCCCGTCAGATTCTGGAAGCTGTTCGGATCATCGGCATCGGTCGCCAGCGCGCTGATGATCTGGCTCGGCGCGGTCGATTCCGACGAAATACGCACGGTCGTCCCGGCGAAGCGGCCGCCAACTTCCTTCAGCCAGGTGATCTGCTCTTCGCTCAGCGGTGCGCCACCGGTCTGCGCCATCGGGCGGGCGACACGGCTCTTGGCATGGGTTTCCATCCGCATCAGGCCAGCGGCGCTGAAGCCGAACCCGGCCAGACCGGCGCGGCGCAGGAACTCGCGGCGGCTGATGCCACCCTTAGCGAGTTTCTTGGCCTGCTCGGCAACATAAAGTCTTTGTTTGCGATCGCGCTCGTTCATTCTCAATCCCCTATAGTCAAACTGTGGACACACACAACCGAATGGGCGACCACCGTGAACCACTGCGGCAGTCTTCCAGGCGACTAACCTGGCGGGAGACTTACATCACCCCCTTTCCCGATAAAACTCTGGCTGGCGCTTGCTCTAGCCTCGGACGGCTCCCAGGGTCAAACCACGAATGAGGTAACGCTGCACGAACAGCACGAAGATGAACACCGGCACGACCGCGGCCGTCCCCGCCGCCGACATCAGTCCCCACTCTGTCGTTCCCGCCGATGCGTCGTAGGTGCGGATCGTCACCGGGACGGTTTGCAATTCCGGCGTCCGCGTCAGATACAGCGAGAACAGGAACTCGTTCCACGAAAAGATGAAGCACAGCACTGCTGCCGCTGCCAGCCCCGGCGCGACATACCGGATGATGATCCGCCAGAACGCGCCGAAGCGCGTACAGCCATCCACCATCGCCGCGTCGTCCAGGTCTTGCGGCACATCGTCGAAGAAGCTCTTCAGCAGCAGGATCGCAATCGGCAGGTTGATGACCACGTGCGCCAGCACCAGACCTATGAACGTGTCATACAACCCAATCCGCTGATACATCAGATACAGCGGCAGCACCACCGCCACCCCCGGCATGAACCGCGTCGAAAGGATGAAGAACACCACATTCTGTTTGCCGCGCACATTGAACCGCGATAGGGCATAGGCCGTGAAAGTCGCTACCACCATCACGATCAGCGTGCTGGAGCCGGCCAGCACGATGCTGTTCACGATGCGCGGGCGGATGTCATAGCCGCTCGTCCCCGCGCCGCCGACGCCGGTATTGTTACCGACCTGCTCCAGGATCACATCGCTGTAGGAACGTCCCCCGATGACCACGCTCCACCAGCCGTTGGTCGTCTCCGGGAAGTCGAAGCGCGGCGGGATCGTGAACACGTACTTGTAGGGGGTGATCGATAGCCGCGCCCAGTAGAAGATCGGGAACACGAAGATCAGGACGATCACGGCCGTCGCCAGCGTCAGCCCT
>JAEUQZ010000471.1 GCA_016788965.1 Anaerolineae bacterium
GCGGTAACCCGACCGCCCTGGCCGAACTCGCCCCCGGCGAGACGGTCCTCGACCTGGGCAGCGGCGGCGGGATCGACTGCTTCCTGGCCGCGCGGCAGGTGGGCGAGACGGGCTACGTCATCGGCGTCGATATGACGCCGGAAATGCTGATGAAGGCCAACGCCAACAAGGTCAGGATGGGGGCGCACAACGTCGAATTCCGCCGCGGCCAGATCGAGGCGCTGCCGGTGCAGGACAGCAGCGTCGATGTGGTCATGTCCAACTGCGTCATCAACCTCTCGCCGGACAAGCGAGCGGTGTTCAGCGAAGCCTTCCGCGTCCTCAAGCCGGGCGGCCGGATCAGCGTCAGCGACATCGTGACCGAGGGCGACTTCACGCCGGAGATGCGGGCGGATGCCTCCAAGTGGGCCGAGTGCGTCACCGGGGCCATCGATGTGAACGCCTACACCGGGATGATGCGGGCAGCCGGATTCGCCGATGTCCAGGTGGTGGACAAGGTGAACGCCGACGGAATCGTCGAGCGGCGCGAGGGGATGCCGCGCATCTTCAGCGCCCGTGTCACCGCCACCAGGCCGGGGGCATAACCAAAGTCTGTCGTTCAGTCCACTTTGCAGGGAGGCGCGATGCCTCCCTGTTTGATTCCGGGTCGCGGCGCGGTAATGTTGAGCGCGGTGAAGTCGTCCATAGATGATCGAAGCAGTACCCCTATTGTGAATGTGGTTTATTTCCAAAGGAGTCGAGATGAGCGACACCCCTCCAGCCAAGTCGAAGGATCGCCGCTACGAGGGCGAGGCGGTCGATATCACCTACAATCTCAAACGCTGCATCCATGCCGAGTCGTGTATTCACAACCTGTCGGCGGTGTTCGATTCCAAACGGCGGCCGTGGATCGACGCCAACGGCGCGGCGGCGGACGAAGTGACGCGGGTGGTGGCGACCTGTCCATCCGGGGCGCTGCACACCGAGCGCAAAGATGGCGGGGTGGGCGAAGCGCCGCCCGCGCAGAACACCATCCGGCTGTGGCAGCACGGCCCGGTGCAGTTCCACGGCGACCTGGAGATCGTCGGCGCGGCGATAGACCTCCACGATGAGACGCGGGCGACGCTGTGCCGCTGCGGAGCCTCACACAACAAACCCTTCTGCGACAACACCCACAAGGACAGCGGCTTCCAGGCCGACGATCCGGCGGCGGTGACGGTGCAGCCGCTCGATCCGGCAGGTGGCAAGCTGAAGATCACGGTCAACCCGAATGGGCCGCTGACCGTCGAAGGGCCGCTGACCATCCTGAACACCGCTGGCGAATCGATCTACAGCGGGACGAAGACCTGGCTGTGCCGCTGCGGTGGCAGCCAGAAGAAACCCTTTTGCGACAGCACCCACAAGAAGAACGGCTTTCAGGCCGAATAGAGGACACACATGAGTACCGATGCGAAATCACTGGAAGTCAAGCATAACCGCGAGCAGAACCGCTTCGAGATCGATCTGGGCGGCGGGAAACTGGCGGTAGCCGAATACCGCCTGCGGCAGCAGGTCTACATCTTCACCCATACGGAAGTGCCGCCCGAATTCGGCGGGCAGGGGATCGCCAACCATCTGGCGAAGGCCGCGCTGGAGAGTGTCCAGGCGGAAGGGTTCAAGGTCCTGCCGCTGTGCCCGTTCATCAAGGCCTACATCGCCCGCCATGCCGAGTATCAGCCGCTGGTGGCCGAGACCGCCTGAGACAGATTCCATGATCCTCACCCCCCAACCCCTCTCCACTTCGTCCCCTTTGGGGAGGCTTCGCACTGGCAGAGGGGGAGTCATACGCTCAGAACACATTCTGCAAAGTCCCTTCTCCATGCAATGGGGAAGGGATTTAGGGAAGGGGATCACTGAGATTCTCACCGAACAGGAGGGCAGCCGAGCATGAGCGCCTGGGAGAATTATGCCGACCGCGCCAGCCGTCATACGGTGGTGGGCGAACTGCTGCGCTGGCCGGGCTTCCACAGTCCGCAGTTGAACAACCAGCGCGATGTGCTGGTCTGGCTGCCCGCGTCCTACCGCAGCAGCCAGCGGCGCTACCCGGTGCTGTATATGCACGACGGGCAGAATCTCTTCGACGCCGAGACCAGCTATGTCGGCGAGTGGCAGGTCGATGAGACCCTGCTGCGGCTGGGCGCGGAAGGCCGCGAGGCCATCATCGTCGGGCTTCCCAACCAGGGGGACGACCGGGTCTACGAGTACGATCCTTATCCGCCTGATATCTTTGTGCCGGAGGGTGGGCGCGGCGACCGCTACCTCGACTTCCTCATCGAGACGGTCAAGCCGCTGATCGATGGCTCCTTCCGCACGCTGCCCGACCAGCCCCACACGGGCATCGCCGGGTCGTCGATGGGCGGCCTCATCAGCCTGTACGCGCTGCTGACCCGGCCAGAGGTGTTCAGCTTTTGCGGAGCCTTCAGCCCGGCCTTCTGGTTCGGCAGCTTCGGGCTGGAAAGCACCATCGCCGAGCGGGCGCGGGGCGAAGGCCGTCTGTATATGGATGTCGGCGGGCGCGAGGGGCACGTCTTCATGGGGCGGCCGGGTCTCTGGACGGGCAGCGAAGCCGAGGCCGACGCGACTTATCTGGATGGCGTGCGGCGGCTGCGGACGGGTCTGCTGGCCGCGGGCTACCGCGAGCCGGATACGCTGCTCTATATCGAAGAGGCCGAGGTGCTGCATCGAGAGGACGCCTGGGCGCGGCGGCTGCCCGATGCGCTGCGGTATCTGCTGCCGGGGTAACGGCCGCGGGGATCGTCAACACATGCAAGGCGGAAACAACGGGCTGGCGCGATGCCAGCCCGTTTCGGTTTCACCCTTCACCTCGATCCGTGTTCATTCCATCGTGGAATCCCAGGCCAGATTTTCGATGGTGCTGACGTACTCCGCGGTCAGGTATTGGGCGTAGTCGGTCTTGCCCTGGAGGTAGTAGCCGAAGAACGCGACCGCGAAGTGATTGAAGATGGCTTGCGCGTCCCGGTTCGTTGCCGCGTCGTCATGCCCCTGCCGCGAAACGGTCAGCAGCGCCCGCTCGACCGATCCCAGGTGTTCATACATAGACAGCGCATCGCGCTCATACTGGCAACGATCATCCGCTTCCAGGCCGATGATCAGGGTTGGTACGGTGGCCGCTGCCAGGCCAGCATCCCCAAACAGGGGACCGTAGCAGGGCGCGACCGGCACGACGGCCTTGATCCGGGGATCGGTATAGGGCGGCCAGGGTTCGCCCGCGACCACAGGCGGATCATAGCGTTCGCGGTCGGCCAGCAGCTCCTGCCAGGTCTCCGGGCTGATGTCACAGATGGCGAAGCCAGGCTTGTCGGTCGTCGCGCAGAACTGCTCCCGCGCGGGCGGGTCGATCCGAGCGCCAGTGAGCATCAGCGCCGTCCGGCCACCCAGCGAATATCCGGTCACGCCGACCTGCTCGAAGTCGATCAGGCCGGCCAGTTCATTGTCTGCGCTGCTGGCGGCAAGCTGATCCAGCACGAACAGAATGTCCATTGGGCGGTGGAACAGGTTCAGCCAGTGTTGGGCCGGATCACGATGGTCGATGCTGACGACGGCAAAACCGAATGAGGCCAGATACGGCCCAGCGCCCAGCGTGAAGTTGGCGGTAATGCCGTCCTGAGTTCGCGGGTGTGAGTAGAAGACCAGCGG
>JAEUQZ010000472.1 GCA_016788965.1 Anaerolineae bacterium
CGGCGTCACCCGCGCCAGAATTCCCAGATCGACATCGGAAGCGAGCGGCTTCCCGCGAACGTGTACCCGCATGATGGCTTCGCGTCCCTTGACATCGGGACGGTCGAGGATCACCCGGCGGTCGAAGCGGCCAGGACGCAGCAGCGCCGGATCAAGGATATCAGGACGGTTAGTTGCAGCGACCACGATCACGTTAGTATCGGTATCAAAGCCATCCATTTCCACCAGGATTTGGTTGAGCGTTTGCTCGCGTTCGTCGTGGCTGCCGCCCAGCCCCGCGCCGCGCTGCCGCCCAACGGCATCGATCTCGTCGATGAAGACGATGCATGGGCTGTGGCGCTTGGCCTGGCTGAACAGGTCGCGGACGCGGCTCGCGCCGACGCCGACGAACATCTCCACGAATTCGGAGCCGGAAATGCTGAAGAAGGGCACGCCGGCTTCTCCGGCGACCGCTTTTGCCAGGAGCGTTTTGCCCGTGCCTGGACTGCCGACCAGCAGCACACCTTTAGGAATACGCGCCCCAAGCTGGATGAATTTCTCCGGTTCTTTGAGGAACTCGACGACTTCGGTCAGGTCTTGCTTGGCCTCATCTGCCCCAGCTACGTCGTCGAAGGTCACGCTGGGTTTGTCGCTGCTGAACATCCGGGCGCGGCTCTTGCCGAAAGCCATCGCCTGATTGTTCGTGCCCTGGGCCTGCCGGAGCATGAAGAAGATCAGTCCACCGATCAGGATGATCGGAAGCACCGTAATCAGCGCGTTGAAACCAATCAGCGGCCAGTTACTCGGCGTATCGAAGCGCCAGTTGATCCCGTCGATCTGATCCGATGTGACCCCGAACTGGAGAAGCTGTTCCTGTGCGGTGGACTCCGGCGCTTTGGTGGTCGTCGCCGTGTTTCGATCCACGAAGGTGATATTCAGTTGGTCGCCTTCAACCGCGATTTCGGCAACTTCATTGTTCTTGATTCGGCGAACCAGATCGGTGAACTGGATTTCTCCCTGCTGCCCGTTACCGCTGTTCACCGCGAACAAAACAATGAGCAGGATGAACCCGATCACCGCATAGATGACGAAGTTACGGGTACGTGGATTATTCATGGCGTACCTCCGGGAATTCAAAACAGGTTGTTCGTACTGATGGTGTCATCTGGGAATTCGATTGGCGCAGTTAACGATAGAACATCTGCCGAGTTTCATTATAGCGTACCTTACGGGCGTCTCGATAGAGCGTAACCGGACTCGGCTGCTGTACGACCAGGTTCACAGATTGGGGAAAGACTGAAAGGGGAAACAGGGCATCCCGCGAATCTGTCAGAATGCCCTGCGTGTATCCTCAGAACTATTGCAGCAAATCGGGGATTTGCTCCGGGTTGTCGGCGACCTTCACACCCGCCTTCTGGAGCGCCTCGATTTTCTCGGTGGCTGTGCCTTCGCCACCCTCGATGATCGCTCCAGCGTGACCCATGCGCGTGCCGGGTGGGGCGCTCTTTCCGGCAATGAAGGCCGCGACGGGCTTGGTCATGTGAGTCTGGATGAACTCAGCCGCGTCGATTTCCGCGCGGCCGCCGATTTCGCCAATGAGCACGACCTTCTCGGTTTCCGGGTCTTCCTCGAACATCCGCAGCGCATCCACGAAGTTGGTGCCGATCACCGGATCGCCGCCGATGCCGAGGCAGGTCGTTTGACCCAGGCCGGCGTGGGTGAGGGCGTAAACCACTTCATAGGTGAGCGTGCCGCTCTTAGAGACGACGCCGACGCTGCCTGGTTTGGCGATGTAGCCGGGCATGATCCCAATTTTGCTCTGGCCCGGTGTCAGCAGCCCTGGGCAGTTCGGGCCGATCAGCCGGCTCTGGCTGGTTTTGACCTGTGCATAAACCTTGAGCATGTCTTGAATCGGAATGCCCTCGGTGATACACACAATCAAACGGATACCAGCGTCCACCGCTTCATAGATGGCATCAGGGGCGACAGACGCAGGTGCATAAATGATGCTGGCGTCCGCGCCAGTCGCGTCCACCGCTTTGCGAACCGTATCGAATACGGGTTTGCCGTGGATCCATTCGCCACCTTTTCCTGGCGTGACTCCACCGACAACCTGAGTGCCATAGTCGATCATCTGCTTGGTGTGGAAGCTGCCTTCACGCCCGGTGATCCCCTGTACGATCAGGCGCGTGTTCTTATCGGCCAGGATTGCCATTAGTTCGCTCCTTGTGCGGCTTCAACGGCTTTCTTGGCCGCTTCAGTCAGTGTGGCCGCGCTGGTGAGGTTGGTGAGCTGCGCGGAGTCGATAATCTTCAAACCTTCTTCGGCATTTGTGCCTGCCAGCCGGATAATCATGGGAATATTGGTCTTGACTTCATCCAACGCCTGGAGGATGCCGCGGGCGACTTCATCGCAGCGGGTGATGCCGCCGAAGATGTTGAGCAGCACCGACTTGACATTCAGGTCAGCCAGGATGATCCGCAGCGCGGCGGCGACCTTGGCGGCCTGTGCCCCGCCGCCGATATCGAGGAAATTGGCCGGGCCGATCTCATCACCGCCGTAGAGTTTGGTCATGTCCATCGTCGTCATTGCCAGACCCGCGCCGTTGACCATGCAGCCGATCTGCCCATCGAGCTTCACGTAGCTGATCCCGGCCGCGCGTGCCTGAGTTTCCTCGACAGGTTCCGCGTCGGTATCACGCATCTCGGCCAGAAGCGGCAGCCGGAACAGCGCATTGTCATCGATGACCATCTTGCCATCCAGGGCCAGAAGCTCGTTCTCTTTGGTGATGACCAGGGGGTTGATCTCGGCCAGTACCGCGTCACTGGCGACATAGCAGCGATACAGGTTTGTGGCAATTTTGGCAAAAGCCCGCCAGTGTTCATGCGGCAGGTTGATCCCGCTGGCGAGGGTGCGCGCCTGGAAGTCCAGCAGGCCGAGGAACGGATCAATAGACTCGGTCACGATGGCATCCGGGTTGTCCCTGGCGACAATCTCGATCTCGACTCCACCTTCCGACGAGGCCATGATGACCGGCTTGCCAATGCTGCGGTCATTGACGATGCCCAGGTAAATCTCCGAAGCGATGTTGACGGCCGGATCGACCAGCACCTTGCGGACGGTCAATCCTTTGATCTTCATGCCGAGAATCTTCGCGGCCATCTCTTCGGCTTGTTCCGGGCTGTTGACGACCTTCACGCCGCCGGCCTTCCCACGTCCGCCTGCGAGTACCTGCGCCTTGATGACGACATGACCGCCCAGTTCGCGGGCAATGTCATAGGCTTGCTGTCCAGTGGTGGCGGTTTTGCCGCGTTTGATGGGGATACCAAACTCGGCAAAACGGAATTTGGTCTGATACTCGTGAAGATTCACAGACGGACCTCCGGCTACGCTTCGGCAAAAATGACTGCCGCAGAGTATACACTGCCGTGAGATTTATAGACACGGTTGAATTGGCTATGGTAGACTTCATCTCAGGGAACGTTGACTGCTCTGATGGGCTTCACGACAAGCGAGTATGACTTCATGTCTGCTACCCGTATCGTGTGCATTGAAGATGAACCGGAAATGATTGACCTAGTAAAGGTAATTTTATCACGACAAGGATTTGAAGTGATAGGTGCTGCTGGGGGAGGGCAGGGATTACAGTTAACTGAAGATAATCAACCACAGCTTGTACTTCTTGATTTGATGA
>JAEUQZ010000473.1 GCA_016788965.1 Anaerolineae bacterium
CTCGGCCTGATCGCCATGAGCCTGATTCCGGCGGAGATCAGCGCGCAGGAAGACCTGGCGCTGTTGTTCCCGTTCGCGCTGCAACTGCTCTCGACCTGTGGTCAGGTTGGTTCGGTGGTGGGCATCATCCTTATCCTCCTCGGAGCCGGACAGTTGGTCTGGAAACAGGTTTTCTCTTCGCTCGACCTGGATGTGTCGCAGTATGTCAGTCAGCCGAATTACGATGAGCGCGTCGGCTTCCTCGAACAGTTCGACGAGGACTTCGGCAAGATCATCGATGTCGTAACCTCACGCGGCCAGAAACCGCTGGTGGTGTTCATCGACGACCTGGATCGGTGTGCCCCGCCCAACTCGACCGAGATCATCGAAGCCATCAGCATCCTGGTAGACGCGCAGTTCTGCATCTACATCATCGGCATGGATACCCGCGCGGTGGCTGCCAGCATCGAGAGCAAGTACGCCGCCATGCAGGAGAACCTGACGGTGCAGAACGATCCGGGCGGGCTGTCGCTGGGCGAGAAGTTTTTGGAGAAGATCATCCAGATCAACTTCCGCATCCCGCGCATCTCGAAGGCGGTCGCCACCACCTTCATCAACCAGAGCTTGCGCCCGGTGGTCACGCCCCATCCGGCGACGCAGACAGGATCCGTGCCCAGCGCCGAGCCGAGCGGCAAACAGGCCAGGGGTGTTGACTTCGATCAGATTCAGGCCGAGCAGGAGAAAGCCTTTATCGCTTCCTTCGAGGACTTGCCCCAAGTCAGCGAGGCCACCGTCGAAGCCGCCGAATACCTGGAATACAACCCGCGCAAGATCAAACGCTTCCTGAATGACTACCGGCTGCGGGCGGCCATCTGCGAGCGGCGCACCCTCTTCAGCCGCGGCATCCTCGATCTGCGGCTGCTGGCGAAGTGGGTCATGATCGAGACGCGCTGGCCGGATGTGAACATGATCCTGCGTGAGCAGCCCGATTTCGCCGACCGACTCTTGAAGGCGGATGATCTCCGGCAGGCGGTAGAGAAGGACCCGAAAGACCTGGCGCTTCGCCAGCAGCTCAAACGGGTCAAGGAAGACGAGCAGATGGGCCGCTTCCTGGCCGCGCATGATCTGATCCGCGTGCTAAGGACGATCCCGAAAGAGATTGTCAAGGAGCGTCGCCTCGTGCTGAGCTACCTGCACCTGATCGAGATCACAGCCTGAGAGTAGTGATTTTCGTCCTTACAAGGCTATAATCTACAGATAACGAATGCGCTCGACGCCAACTGCGCCAGTGGTTCACTTATCCGTTTGACAGAATTTAGAATTTATGTTCTAATCTACTGTTGTTGAGGTATTGGATATGGTCGATCATTTCCAATTGGGCAATTATGAGATTCAGTCTCGCGATGAGAACACCACGCTGCTCCTCATCAAAGGACATCGCAAGTATTATTCGATCCTCTGTGATGCCTTTCCAGAGTATCGCTTCAGCATACAATTCGCCGATGTAAGAAAGCGTTTTGATTGGGGTACTTACATTTATGGTCTGATGGAGAAAGAGCCGTTAACGAAGCTGATCGATATGATGAAAAAGGTGGTTTGCATTGATATTGAAAACGCACTGGAGATGACCTTCGCCTTGGGCTATCACACCGATCGTGGCAAGGGTAAGACCACGATGGGCGAGGTGGTGTACAAAGCGAAACCATATCACAACAGTCCTACATCATCCAGCATCCGCCATGCCAATATACTGGCTGAGTGGTATTGCTCGTTCATGCGTCGTCATCCTGCTTATGCCCGCGCAGATTATGTGTTGTCAGTTCCCGCCCGTGCTGGGAAGTCATTCGACCTCCCCAATCACATTGTAGAAGTGATTTGCCGCGAGTTGGGTATTGCGAATGGCGCGGGCCTGGTCTACCGCGCTCGTGAAACTCGTCCGATGAAAGACCTCAAGACCCAGTGGGCGAAGACCGAGAACATGAGAGACGCTTTTGCGGTGAATACCGGTGTGTCTCTTGTTGGAAAATCAGTCGTTGTCATTGACGATATCTGTCAGAGTGGAATAACATTGCACCAAATGGCAGTGCCTTTGCAAAGCACTGGCGCAACCGTGTTTGGGCTGGTGGCGACTAAAACACTGAGTGACCCACAGTAGAATGATTTTGCCATGTACGACGATGATCTGAAAACCCTCCAGGCCATCAAAGGGATCGGCCCGAAACGATCTCAGAAGATTCTGACTCGTCTGAGCGACACCGGGCGCAGCCTGGAGGCGCTGTTCGGGTTATCGGCTGCCGAGATTGTCACCGAGTTCAAAATCCCTAAAGCGGTCGCGGAGGCGCTCCGGACCTCCCGGCTTGTCGGCGATAAACAGATCGAGCGGCCGCTAGACCAGCAGTCTGAATCACTGGCTTCCCGGAATATCCGGGTGTTGAGTCGCGGCGACAGCGACTATCCTGACCGGTTGGCGACCGTTCTGGGAGCAAAATCTCCCAGCCCCCTCTACGTGTGGGGCAACCTTGATCTGTGGCAGCGACCAGCGGTTGGCTTCTGCGGTTCGCGGGATGCTTCGCCGGAGAGCCTCAGCGCCACTTACGATATCGCCGCGCAGGTCGCCAGGCTGGGCTGGGTCGTCGTCAGCGGACACGCCCGGGGTGTCGATACATCCGCGCATCGGGCGGCGCTTGAAAATGGCGGCAGCACCATCATCGTCGCGCCGGAGGGAATACTCGGTTTCAAACTGCGCCAGGAACTCAAACGCATCGCCAGACCCGAACAAATCCTGATCGTGTCCGAGTTCAAGCCGCAAGCGCATTGGAGCGTCGGCAACGCCATGACGCGCAATCGAACCATCATCGCTTTGTCGGATGCGATGGTATTGATCGAGGCGCGGTCGGAGGGCGGCACGTTTGAAGCAGGCAAGATGACGCTGAGACTGGGTATGCCGCTGTTTGTGGCGCTCTACCAGAAACGCGGCTCGAATGCCTCCGGCAACCAGTACTTCGTCGAACAGGGCGCGACAGCCATCGAAAAAGACATGGCAACCGGACAGCCTCAATTGGCAACCTTGAAGCAAACGGTGTCACGCCGCTTCAATCGGGAACCTGAAAACATCTCTGAGCACCCCAGCCAGCAGTTGTTACTGCCCATCACCTGATCTTCGCCAGACTGGACACACGCCCGGCAAACCGATAGACTCACACCTGTTCCAGGGTACACACGAGTCTGCCGCATGATCCCTGTTCGGCTTGAAATCAAAAACTTCCTGGCCTATCGCTCGCCCGACCCGCTGCGCTTCGATGGCATCCATCTGGCCTGCCTGACCGGGCCGAACGGCGCGGGCAAGTCCTCGCTGCTGGACGCCATCACCTGGGCGCTCTGGGGCCACGCCCGCGCCAAAACCGACGAGGCGCTGATCCACCTGGGCCAGAATGATATGTCGGTGCAGTTGGACTTCGAGCAGGAAGGCACGCACTACCGCGTGCTGCGCCAGCGGACGCGCAAAGGTCGCACCGGCAAGCTGGAAGTCTTCTCGCTGGTCGATGGAAGCCTGACCACCCTGACGCGCTCCTCGATGCGCGAAACCCAGGAGTGGATCAACCGCCTGCTGCGGCTGAATTACGAGACTTTCGTGCATTCGGCCTTCTTGCAGCAGGGCAAAGCCGATGCCTTCACCACCCGCCCG
>JAEUQZ010000474.1 GCA_016788965.1 Anaerolineae bacterium
TGCCGGGAGTTAGGCCTTGAAATTATTGAAGCCGATGCACTTGATTACCTGCGGAATCTAAAATCGAATTCACTGGGTGCGGTCACGGGAATGCATATTATTGAACACATTCCATTCAAACGGTTGATCGCACTGCTCGATGATCAATCAGTTCCATCAATTGCTGATAGTATCCATTTTCAGAGCGTCTGCGATTTCGCGGCTGAAGCGTTGGAACGCATTGGCACAGAGGAGGCATTGGCGGCGGTCAAGGCGTGGCGGAAACGGGAGGGGCAGGCAAACAACCTCCCCGCTGATGCAGTATAATCTTTCGTGCAGGTCGGGCAGCGTGAGGAGCGAGGAACATGGCCGTTCAATTACAGGATGTCGTCGAACTCGCTGAAGCCCTCTCCGATGACGAGAAGGCTCAACTCGTGCTGTGGCTGCTCGACCGGATCAAGTCCCACGAGTTGGCTCCCCGTGAGCGGTTGGCGGTGTTCGACTCGATGACGGTCGATCTCGGCGCGGTGCTGCCGGGTTACTCCGACCGCCGCGACATCTCCTAACGTGCCTCAAGGCGGGTCAAGCCATTGGCATCGGGCGGGGGGAGATGGAGCGTGCCGTCCCAGCCGTCGAGCGTCAGGCGGCAGTTCGCCAGCTTGAGGATGTAGTAGGCGTCGGGCGGGGCGGCGATGATGAACTCGGCGCGGGAGAGTCCGCCGACGAGCGCCCGGCGCTTCGCTACCACATAGACGCCGGCCTCGTCCTGCTCGGCGGCGATGCGCCAGCCGAAGGGGGCATCCAGGCGCGTGCGTACCTCGACGAGCGGCTCGGTCCAGCGGCGCAGGGTGACTTCGGACTCTTCGGCCTGCAAGTAGACCGTCACCGGGCCGCTGACGCCGAAGCGGTCGGTCTGCGACTGGCGGGCCAGATCAGCGACGGCGGAGGCCGCGCGGACGGCTCCCCAGAGGGTGGTCAAGCGGCGGACCATGTTTCCTCCAGCAGCCAGGCACGGATGGCCTCGGCGACCACCACCGGTTGTTCCAGCATCATCATATGGCCGCCGCCTTCGACGCACACGAGCTTGGCGCCGGGGATATGATCGCGCAGGTACTCGCTGAATTTGAAGGGGGTCATCTGATCTTCAGAGCCGCCGACGATCAGGGTTGGGGCGTGGATGTCGCCGAGGCGGTCGCGGACATCGAAGGCGTTGCAGGCGGCGTAGTCGTTGGTGAGGGTGACGGGGGCGAACTCGATGAGGCGCTGGTAGGTGCGGCGGCGCATCGAGTCGGTTCCCTGGGAGCCGTAGAACAGGGTCGAGATCAGGGTGGCGGTGCGGCTGAGTTCGGTCATGAAGCCGTTGAGGATATCGGGGTGGACGCCGAGTTTGGCGGCGGTTCCGATGAGCAGGAGGCCCTGGACCCGCTGGGGATAGTAGAGGGCCAGCGTCAGGGCGATGGCTCCGCCCATGCTGTGGCCGGCGATGATGGCGCGGGGGAGTTTGAGGGCGTCGAGGACGGCGATCATATCGGCGGCGTAGGCGCTGATGGCAGCACGGCCGGGGCCGGGGCTGCGGCCATGACCGGGCAGATCGACGATGACGGCGTTGGTTTCCGGCAGGCGGCGGATTTCAGCGGGCCAATCCAGGTGCGTCCCGCCCGCGCCGTGGACGATGAGCGTGACGGGGCGATGCAGGGTCGGGTCGCGGTGGTCGGCGTACCAGATGGGGCCGTTGGCGGTAGACAGCAGGGGCATGAGTCACCTCCTGAAGATGGGGTGATTCTACCTGATGATGTGCCGCCAGACACTAAAGTGTCCGGCTGCCGAAAAATCATGTCCCTACCGGGACAGGGGAAGCGCGATGTCCGACTCTATTCGGGAAAGACGTCAATGGCGTTCCTGCCTGGGCTGCGGCGGGTGGGGAAAGTGGTTGGCGCGGGGAAATCGAATCCGCGTTAGAATAAGGGAAATTCAAGTATGTGATGAAAATCACCAATGCGAAACCATCATGTCCAAACCCGCTCTTGATTACGTCGTGATCGGCTCCGGATTCGGCGGCAGTGTATCAGCCATGCGGCTGACCGAGAAGGGCTACCGCGTGCTGGTGCTGGAGCGCGGCAAGCGCTTCCGCGATGAAGATTTCCCGCGCACCAATTGGAACGTGTTCCGCTACCTGTGGTTCCCGGTGGCGCGCTGCTTCGGAATCCAGGAAATCAGCTTCATGAACGACATCATGGTGCTGCACGGCAGCGGGGTCGGGGGCGGGAGCCTGGTGTACGCCAATGTGCTGATGGAGCCGAGCGACGCGCTGTTTGAAGCGCCGGGCTGGCGCGATCTGGCGGATTGGAAGACGCTGCTGCGGCCGCACTACGATACGGCCAGGCGGATGCTGGGGGTCGCGTCCAACCCGTTCTTCACCCCGGCGGATCGGGTACTGAAGCAGATCGCTGCCGAGAAAGGCCGTGAACACACCTATCGGCAGGCCAACGTGGGCATCTTCTTCGGGACGCCGGATCAGACGGTGGCCGATCCGTATTTCGGCGGGGAAGGGCCGGAGCGCACCGGGTGTAATGGCTGCGGGGGCTGCATGGTGGGCTGCCGCTTTGGGGCGAAGAATACGCTGGTGAAGAATTACCTGTACTTCGCCGAGAAGCACGGCGCGGAAATCCGGGCCGAGTCCGAGGTGGTGGACATCCGTCCGCTGCCGGAGGGTCAGGCCGACGGAGCGCGTTACGAGGTGGTGTATCGACGTTCGACGGCGGGGTTGTTCGACCGGAGGCGCTACACAGTACGGGCGCGGAACGTGGTGGTGTCTGCCCATGCGCTGGGGACGATGCGGCTGCTGTTCCGCTGCCGGGATGTGAATGGGTCGCTGCCGAAGCTCTCGCAGACTTTGGGGACGAAGGTTCGCACCAACAGCGAGGCGCTAGTTGGATCGACGAGTTGGGATACGGGTACGGATTACTCGACCGGGCCGGCGATCACGTCGATCTTCGCGCTAGACGATGTGACCCAGGTGGAGCCGGTGCGCTACCCGCGCGGCTCGTCGTTCATGCGGTTGCTGGCGATCCCGATGATCGAGGGGGCGGAGACGATCTTCAAGCGGATCCTGAAGACGATCTGGCATGGGATCACGCACCCGGTGGAGTTCTTTTACGCGAAGTTCTTCTCGCGCTGGGCGGAGCGCTCGACGATCCTGCTCATCATGCAGACCGAGGAAAGCACGATGCGGGTGCGGCTGGGACGGAATGTGTTCACGGCGTTCCGGCGGGGGATGGTTTCGGAGCTGCCGAAGGGGGTTTCGCTGTCCCCGGACGAGAAGCTCTCACATGGGCTGACGCACGAGTTCGCGAAGCGGACGAAGGGCATCGCGCAGGATACGATCCCGGAGGCGATGCTGGGAATCCCGGCTACGGCGCACCTGATCGGGGGCTGCCCGATTGGGTCGAGCGCGGCGGATGGGGTGGTGAACACGCGCTGCGAGGTGTTCGACTATCCGGGGCTGTACGTAATCGACGGGTCGATCATCCCGGCGAATCCGGGGGTGAACCCCAGCCTGACGATCACGGCGCTGGCCGAGTACGCGATGAGCCATATCCCGGAGAGGGCCGGGGCGGGGGTGGAGGAGAAAGTAGTTATTGGTTCATAGTTTATGGTTGGTAGATTTTAGCTTCTAGACGATAGC
>JAEUQZ010000475.1 GCA_016788965.1 Anaerolineae bacterium
GATGCCGTTCTGACCCTCTTGCAGCACCCGCCGCTGATCCAGTTCCATCTCCGCATCCGGCTGGTAAACCGTCTCGAAGGGCAGCACCGCCTGTTCGACTTCGACCTGCTCGCTGACGCGGATGACGCGGATGCTCATGCCCGGCTGGAGCGGCGCGCTCTCGTCGGGGATGGCGTAATCCAGCCCCATCAGCCCGACTCCCGCCCCGCTCAGCGCATCGGCCACGGTCGCGCCCTGGGTGCGCGTTTCCAGCGTCACCCCGTCGGCGATGATCGAGATCGGCTGCGACCGCCGGATGCTCACGGTCAGCCCACCTGTGAGGGGTGTGGTCACGTCGGGAATCACTTCATCGGCCAGATACAGCGGCACGCTGGCCTCGAACAGGGCTTCGCCGACTGTCGGCGCAGTGGTTTCCAGCGAGATGGTCTGCGTCCCGTCCTCGATGGTGACGGTCACGGCGCGTTGAATGCTGATGGAATTGGCGGGAACCGGCCAGGTCAGCATGTTGAGCGCATCGGTTTCGGTTCCATCCACGCGCACGCGGTCTTTGCTGCCCAGGCTGATCCCGGCGCTTTCGAGAATATCCAGCGGGTTGTTGAAGGTGGTGTAAAGCGTCTGCGGCTGGCCGTCGATGGTCAGCAGCACCGCGCGGGCGCGTTCGATCCGCACGACCACATCGGGCGTGAGTGGAGCCTCGGCTTCCGGCAGCACCCGGTCGCCCGTGTTCAGCGTCAGCCCATATTCGCGCAGCAGATCGCCAACGGTGCGCGAACTGGTCTGGACGCGGTAGCCCGTCCCGGAAACGATCAGCGTGACCGAAACCGGCGCGGGTGGCCGCGAGATGCTGACCAGCACGACCCCCAAGCAGGCCAGCAGGCAGGCGCTCAGCACCAGCCCGGCAGCCGCCGCCGCGATCCACCAGCGGCGGTCGATTCCGCGCAGCAGGGTGAAGAATGCGTTTGGAGGTTGAGGAGCGTTCGCGGAGTCCGTCATGCCTTCTGGACTTCAGCTACCTGGACGACGCGGGGGAAAATAAGAGGGGTTGCTGCCGCTGCGATCAGGCCGGGTTGCCTGCAACACCCAGGAGTGACCCCTTAGTGCTGCTCCCTTCCGGTCCTGACACGGTTCGGAGGTCCTGCCGTGCAGGACCCGGTCTGACCGAACCGGCAACAACCCCCATCACCTAAGTGTTTATCCAACAAACCAGACTATTCTATCAAGCTGTATGGCGGTTATTGTAGCTTTCGGGGGAGGGGCTTGTCAACTTCGGATGTCCCCCGGACGGCCCCGCCCGTTTGCGCCGTCTCTGATCCGGCTGTAAGATGGTCTGCAAGGCAGACCTCATTCTCCTCCACGGCGATCTTCATGCGCGGCTGCGCTGCACAAAGGAACAGACGATCATGCTGGACATCAACCCGACCGGCAAGAAGATGATCCTCTCCATCGACGGCGGCGGCGTGCGCGGCATCATCTGTGTCGCCATGCTGGCCGAACTGGAAAAGATGACCGGCCAGACCTGCCCCCAGCTATTCGATATGGTGGCTGGAACCAGCACCGGTTCCATCATCGCGGCCGGGATCGGCCTGGGGATTTCCGCTCAGGAACTCCTGGAGGATATCTACCGGACGCGGCTGCCCGCAGCCTTCCGCCAGCAGCCGAGCGGCATCCCCCTCTATCTGCGCTATCTGTTCGGCGGGCTGCGGAACCTCTACGACCTCCAGCCGTTCATCGACTCCCTAAGTTCCTTCGCCACTGGCAAGAAAATCCGCGACTTCACCCGTCCCATCGTCCTGATGACCACCCGCGATGTGCGGACGGCCAACACCTACTTCATCGTCAGCGCCGGCCCCGGCGCGCCCCTGTTCGCCGACTGGCCCGTGAGCGGCGCGGTCGCAGCCAGCGGAGCCGCCCCTATCTTCTTCGCCCCCGTGCTGGGCAACCTGGTCGATGGCGGCGTCGGAGTCAACAGCAATCCGTCTTTCGGAGCCTCGGTCGAGGCGATGGAATACATCGGAGCCAGCGCCGGCTTCACCGATGGCAATGTGATCCACCTGTCCATCGGCACGGGCTACACGCCCCGCGAGCAGCGTGAAGGCGCAGCCGGGCGCTTCTGGCTGCTGGACTGGGTGCGCTACCTGATTTACGAGTCGCTCAACGATACCTCGCTGGAACAGGTCTTCAACACGCGCACGGTCTACGGCTCGCGCATCGACTTCCGGCGCTACAACCCCTATATGCAGACCGCCAGCGTCCGCGATGTGCTGGGTATCGACCTGACCGGGCGGCCTGATCCAGGCAGCATCGGTTCCGGGCTGGAAGCCTTCGCGCCGGAGCAGATCGCGCTCATGGAAGACATTGGCCGCGCTTATGCCCACAAGATCGATTGGACAGAACCGCATTACCTGCCGTGGCTGACCTCCGGGCCGGATCGCGGCGAGGGGCGCGACGGCGGGCATCCCCTGCCGGGGGTTCAACCGTCCCGCTGGGCGGGATCGCCTTATCATTGAGGGGCTGAGCATCCCCGCTTCAGCGTGCCGCGCATCCGGCAGAACCGCATCAGGGGTGACATACCCGCCGACCAGCCGCTCTAAAGCTCGCTGCAATCCCAGACGAAGCCGCAGCGTTCACAGCGAACTTTGCAGGCGCGGCGAATCGTGGGGGCGTTGCAGGCCGGGCAGACGCTCGACAGCGTGTAATTGGGCAGCGGCAGGAGGTGTTCTACCGGGACGGGTGGGGTCGCATCCTCGGCGGGGGTAGGCTGCTGCTGTGGGGGAGTCTCGCGGGTGGGTTTGGGCATGGCGCGGGATTCTCCTGTCATCATCGGCGGACGTGTAGTAGGATTATCATGCTCAGGATTCTGACCACCGTTCTCATATCAGCGCATTTCACCATCAACTATAAACCATAAACTGCTAACTATCCTATCCCTCCTGCCGCGTTTCGCGGTATCATAGACGCAGTTCGAGCATCCGCCTCGATCTTGATGCAGTCAGGGGGAGTCCAGGATGGCGAAGCACGTCTTCATCTCCTATAAGCACGAAGAGCAGGACTTCGTGGAAATGCTCATCCGCCAGTTGGAAGCGGCCGGATTTCCGGTCTGGCTGGATACCGAGCAGCTCCGCGCCGGGGAAAACTGGCGCGAATCCATCAACGAGGCCATCCGCGATTCTTTCGCCCTCATCCTGGTCATCTCGCCCGATTCCAAACGCTCCGAGTACGTCACCTACGAATGGGCTTTTGCCCAGGGCGCGGGCATCAAGGTCATTCCCGTGCTGCTCAAGCAGACCGAGAAGCTCCACCCCCAGTTGGAAATCCTCCAGTACCTCGATTTCACCGACCGGGCGCGACCCTCCTGGGATAAACTCCTGCGCCGCCTCTGGGAACTCCAGGGCGAGCAGCAGCCCTACACTGTCACCGTCTCGCGGGATGCCCCCCAGCCGGTGCGGACGGCCGTCGCCGCCCTGGACAGCCACAATGCCGAGGAGCGCCGCTCCGCCCTGATGACGCTGGCGCAGATGAATCACTCGACCGCCTATGCTGCCCTGGTCAGTGCCGTGCAGCACCCCATGCGCGATGTCCGCGTCGATGCGGCCTTCCTGCTCGCCAAGCAGACTCACTACAAGGACGCCGCCGCTGTCCCCGGCCTG
>JAEUQZ010000476.1 GCA_016788965.1 Anaerolineae bacterium
ATCCAGCCGGTCAGCCAACCTTGCTCAGCCTCCGTCAGGTCGCTCCCGGCCGTTACGAAGCTGTCTTCACACCCGAACAGGAAGGCGCTTATCTCCTGGCCGTGCGCGGCTCCAATGCCGATTCCACCCTCACCGTCGATCAAACGACGGGCTGGGTGATGAGCTATTCCGCCGAATACGACCGCACCGCCGCCATTGATGGCGCTGCCGTCCTCCAGGATGTCGCCGAACTCACTGGCGGCGCTTCGGTCGAAGAAAGTCCTGACCTCAGCTTCAACCACAACCTGCGCTCCGTTCCATCCGGCACGCCCTTGGCCCCCTGGCTGCTGTTGATCGACCTGCTCCTCCTGCCCATCGATATCGCCGTCCGCCGCCTGATTATCACCGCCACCGACATCCAGCGCCTCCGCCAGTGGGCTTCTCGACGCGCTGCTGTGCCCACCGCCTCCGAGCGCATCACCACCCTGATGGAAGCCAAGCAGCGCGGCCGCCAGCGTGCCGAGGAACCCGCCCCCAGCACGGTCAGCACCCTCCGTGCCCGCCGGGATCGCGCCCCTTCGCCCAGCCGCTCATCCGAGCCGCGCCCCGCCTCCCCGACCGAGCCGCCCGCCCAGCCGCGGCCATCGTCCCCGCCGCCAGCAGCGTCGCCCGGCGGCAATGTCGCTGGCGAACTCCTCAAAAAGCGCCGCGAACGCCGGAGCGATGAATGATCCCGCACCAACCTGAGTCTGGTCACGCCGAAACCGACAGGGTAAACTGATAAGCCGCTGGAACCCAATCACGGAAATGAACGGACGCATGGAGCGAATTTCTGCCGCAGCCAACCTGACCATTGAAGTCGATGCCGAACGCTGGCGGCTGCTGGTGAATGGCGCTGCTCAGGAAAAAGTCCTGCTGGAAGCGGTTGCGGGCGAATCCATCCGTACCGAGAGCAGTTTTGCGACCCGCCGTCGCCTCCCGGAGAATGGTCGCCTCCCCGTCGAGTCCATTCAGCGCGTCGTCCTCGGCTGGTCTGCTGATGACGAGTCCTGGCATCTCGGCCTGCTCCTGGAACCCGAACTTGCCCGGCGGCGCGGCAGCCGCTGGTGCGAACTCGCCCGCTGGCCCGACCCCGACGTCACCGTCTTCAGCGATGTCGCCACCCGCGCCGGTCGCGCCCTCGCGCAGAGGCTCGCCCGTCCCTTTAATCTGATCGAGCCGGAAGTCGCCGTACCGGAGGCTGCTCCGCCTCCACCGCCTCTCAAGTCCCTGCCGCTGCCTTTTGAAATCTGGACCCTGGAGAAATCGTCCGCCCTCCAGTTCACCCGGAACGCCGCCTGGCTCCGCAGCCATCTGCTCCGCCTGGCCTGGTACACCTTCTTGATCGTGATCTACATCGTCCTGAGCGTCTTCACCCTCCGTCAGATCATCGCCCTGCCCAGACCTGAATTCCTGCCCTACCTGGGATTGGCGACCGCCGCCCTGCTCGTCGGCCTCAGCCTCTATACCATCTGGCAAATCCTCCGCCAGCCTGACCGCATGGTCGTTGAACCGAGCGGCGTCCGCGCCTTACAGGGCAAATCTGTCCGCTGGTCGATCCCCCGCGAATCCATCGAGGCTGTCTACGTCACCGAAGTCCTCGGTAAGAAGTCCAAGGATCACACCGTCCAGCATGGTGAACTGAGTCTCTACCTGAGCGACGGCAGCTTCCGCAATCTGCTCGTCCAGCAGCATCCCGTCGGTATTGGGGTTTCTCCCGATCACTCGCTCCCGGAAGACGGCGTTGGCCCGCTCACCCTCTATTCCGCCCACGGCGATCTTCAGATGGCCGGCCTGTATGTCGCCCAGACCCTCAACGCCGAATGCCGCTACGACCGCCGCCTCCGCTGATGCCATCCACCTTTAATCTTTAATTTTGCCTTAAGTAAGATCGTCCCTATTCCTTGATATAATCTTAATCGAAATGTGTTTGAATTCTCAAACGCGCACGGGCCGTCACTGACATTCTGACGGCCACATAGAAAGCAGTTCGACTCGTATGACACCCGAAAGACCCCTCATCCTCTTCACCAATGACGACGGCATCGCCTCGCCCGCGCTTTGGGCCGCCGCCGCCGCCTTTGCCGACCTCGGCGATATCCTGATCGTCGCCCCGCGCGAGCAGCAGTCCGGCATGGGCCGCAGCCTGCCCATCACCAGCGAAGGCCGCATCTATCCGCACGAATCCCCCCAGAACGGCAAGCCTTATGCCTACAAAGCCTACGCCGTTGATGGCACGCCCGCTCAGGCCGTCCAGCACGGCATTCTTGAACTGTCCGACCGTCTGCCCTCGCTGGTCGTCTCCGGCATTAACTACGGCGACAACCTCGGCAACGGTGTCACCATCTCCGGCACAGTCGGCGCTGCCCTGGAAGGCTCCAGCTTCGGCATCCCCGCGCTGGCCGTCTCCCAGCAGATGCCCAAAGACCTGCACCTCTCCTATTCCACCGAGGTCGATTTCACCGCCGCCGCCGCCTTCACCCGCAAGATGGGCGAACACCTCATCCACCATAACAGCCCGGATGATGTCGATGTCCTGAAACTGGAAATCCCCTGGGGAGCCACCGTCGAAACGCCCTGGCGCATCACCCGCCTGTCACGCCGCCGCGTCTATTGGCCCACCCGCCCGGAGCGAGTCGCCCTCTCCGAAGTTGGTCGCCTCGGCTACCACTACGACGCCGACCCCGGCAAGGCCGAACCCGACTCGGATGTCTATGCCGTCGTGATCGACAAGGTGATCTCGGTGACGCCCATCAGCCTCGACCTGACCTCGCGCACCGACCTGTACCGCCTCCAGCAGATCATCAGCGGCGAGCGCCGCTACAACGGCGAACACCGCGCCGAGCCGCGCCGCTGATCATCCCCGCCGAAACAAAAAGGGCGCAGCATCGCCGCGCCCTCTCGTATTCCTCTGTGTCCTCTGTGCCTCTGTGCCTGTGCGAAGCCTCCCCGTCAGGGGACTGTGGTGGAATTAGGTATTCCTACCCCTCATCCTCCGGCCCGACCTCCGTAGTCACGGCCTCATCGATGGCCGACTCCCACGCCTCGTCCAGATCGATCTTTTGCGCCTCCGTTTCCAGCAGCGCATGAATCCAATGCCAGACTTCTTGCGGATCATACCGGGGATTGATAGCCACCGCCGCCCGCAGGATCGGACGGCGCATGAACGGAGAATTCAGGAAGGGCAGCACGCAGTTCAGGTGATTGACGAACTGGAGGACGGCTTCCTCCGCCGTCAGCCAGAAAGACCAGATGCCGCGTTCGCAGATCGGCTCAGTCATATGGAACGATTTCGGTTTCGGCGGGAACGCTCCCAGGGGGCCAACGGACGGTCGCATCACCATGGTTTCGCTGCCTCTCTACCTCGCGCATCTCTTAATGGAGAGCGTAGGCCAAAGCGCCGCCCGCGCCAACCCCCGAATCTGTGGGGTATCGCTTCCCTCCCCCTCGAAAGTGGCCTCCTCATTCTCAGAGTTTCTCGTAGCCCAGCCCGCTTGAGCGGGCTTTGGATGCTTGAGCATCCGGCTCCAGCCGCCTATTTTCACCCCACTTTGGTGTCCGCTTCCCACCTACACAGCCGCTCTGTGAATCCCCACCCTCTC
>JAEUQZ010000477.1 GCA_016788965.1 Anaerolineae bacterium
CCCGGCGAAATCCACATCCAGGGGTAATCGTCTAACTGATCCTGCACGCGGGTGAGGATGTTGCCCCAGGTGGCGGTGGGCGGCAGCACGCCGAAGCCCAGGAAGCTCAGGTAGGCTTCGGTGACGATGGCCGCGCCGATGCTGAGCGTGGCGGTGACGATGATCGGCGCGAGGCAGTTCGGCAGGATGTGGCCGAAGAGGATGTTCATCGGACGCGCGCCCAACGTATGGGCCGCCACGACGAATTCCTGCTCCTTGAGCGACAGCACCTGCGAGCGGACAATCCGCGCCAGCCGCATCCAGCCGAGGATGCCGATGATCAGCACGATGGCGACCACGCTGAAACTCAGCGGCTCGCGCCCGGGGACCGGGATCAGCGTCGTATTCCCGACCAGCGACCGCGAAAACAAAAGCAGCAGAATCAGCGCCGGGATGGACAGCAGCGCCTCGGTGATCCGCATCAGGATCGTATCCACCCAGCCGCCGAAGAATCCGCTCACCAGCCCGACGACGGTGCCGATGGTGATCGAAATGATGACCGAGGTGACGCCGATGGCAATCGAAATCTGGCCGCCGTAAATCGTCCGCGCCAGCAGATCGCGCCCGACGTTGTCCGTCCCGAAGGGATGCTCGGCGCTGGGGGGTTGGAACTTCTTGACCAGCTCGACCTTATTGGCGAAGTCTTCCGAATAGAACAATGCGCCGCCGAAGCAAAACAGGATGATCCCCGTCAGCATGATCGTACCAAAGACGGCCATGCGATGTTTGAGGAAGCGCCGCAGCGCCACCCGCCAGATCGAGTCGGCCTTCTTCTTTTCTTCGTTCAGTTTCAGGACCCCGCCGCGCGGGGCGCTCAATGCGGCATCAGCCATAAAGCACCACCTTTAACTATACCGGATGCGCGGGTCCAGCCAGGCGTAGACCACGTCCACCAGCAGTTGGGCGAGGACTACGGCCACGGCGATCATCAGGACGAAGATCATGACCACGGGCGGATCGATGGGTTCCAGACTGGTGACGTAGAGCCGTCCCATCCCCGGCCAGGAGAAGATCGTCTCGGTGACGACCGCGCCGGCCAGGATGAACGGCAAGTCCAGCCCGATCAGCGTGACGATGGGCAGCGAGGCATTCTTGAGCGCATGGAGATAGGTCACGCGCCGCTCGGCCAGCCCTTTGGCCCGCGCCGTGCGGATGTAATCCGAGTTGATGACTTCCAGCATGGTGGCGCGGATGTAACGGGCATAGCCGGCGATCTGGATCGCGGCCAGACAGAAGACAGGCAGGATCATGTGGCGGATCAGCTCGTCGAAGGAGCGGTCGCCGCGCACGTCGTACATGCCGCCCGTGGGCAGATAGGGGAGCCAGGTGGCTCCGTCGTCGTGCCATGCTTTGAACTGCACCGAGAATATCTGCACGCTCAGCAGCGCGATGAAGAAGATCGGCATCGAGAACATGATGAACGACACGGCTGTGATGGCATTATCGGCTTTGCTGTATTGTCGCAGCGCCGCGAAGATGCCGATGCCCATCGACACGATCACGGTGACGACGAAGGCCGTCGAGCCGAGAATGATCGTGTTCGGCATGAAGTTCGCCATCACCTGGGTGACGGGCTGGCGATAGCGAATCGATTCGCCCAGGTCGCCGCGCAGGATGCCCTTGCGCCGGCCGTACTCGTCGGGGACGCCATCGCCGGTGATATCCCGGAAGTACCAATCGTCACCGATCAGCCAGTGAACGTACTGGAGCGGGATCGGATCGTTCAACCCAAAGCGGGCGCGCACCATGAATTTTTCTTCCGGGCGCACACGCGGGTCGTTCGCCAGATAGGCGAACGGATCGGCGCCGGAGAGTTTCATTCCAAAGAAGACCAGAAGACTGATGATAAATAGTAGAGGAAAAGCAGCCAGCACCCGCCGGAGAATATACTTGCCCATATTTGCCTCCTGCGCCCCGATGCTCAGACCGGATTGCGCGCAGACTTGACCAGCAAACCCTGAAATGGTCTATCCGGGGCCACATCGTCTTCCCCGAATATGGGTAGGGGCGTCTGTTGCAGACGCCCCTACGCTGATTCTCAACGATGCTTTGAGGGGCTGATTAGCTCCCCGCCGCCCAGAATTCAACCTCGTTGAACCAGTTCGACGCCAGGACGCCGACCTTGCCCGCAACGCTTTCGGGATCGACCGCCGCGGTGGCAATCGCGTAGTGCGTGTCACGCGGGTAGAGGCCGACCCAGAAGGTCGCGTCGTTGAACATCTTCACGGCTTCGTGCTTCTGCTCCAGGCGCGACACCGGGTCGGTGTTCACCTTGATCGTCGCCACGATCTCATCGAAGGCCGGATCGCAGAAGGCCGAGAAGTTGCCACCGCTGGGGTTATCCGCCGAGGGGACACCGGAGCAGGTGAAGCTGTCAGGGTCAACATTGGGGGTGATCGGGTCATTCGACGAGGCGTAGATCGCCATGTCGTAGTCGCCGGTCGCCATGATGCCACGGTTGGTGAAGCTGGCGAAGAGAACCGCCGGGCCAGGAACCGCGAACAACTGAACGCCGATGCCGACCGCCTGCAGATCCGACTGGATGGCAAGCTGGTAGTCCATACGCACCTGGCGGGTGGTCGTGAAGAAGCGCAGGATCAGCGCCACGCCGTCCTTGTCACGCAGACCGTCGCCGTTGCTGTCCACCCAGCCGGCGGCATCCAGCATGGCATTGGCCGCAGCGGGATCGTAACCGAGGACTTCCAGACCTTCCGGACGCCACTTCGGCGCATCGAACGCATCGGGAACGGGAGCGCCTGCGTAAACCAGAGCGTCATTGTTGGCGCTGCGGTTGACGGCCATGGCGATGGCCTTACGGACGTTCACATCCTTGATGGCGGGGTTCTGCGTGCCGTCGGCGCGGATGTTGAACCAGATCGCGTCCTGGTACACGCCGGGGGTCGAAACCACGGTTCCACCTTCAACGCCAGCGTATTCCGGCAGCAGGTTGTCGGCGAAGTTGAAGGCCATGTCGATTTCACCGGTCTCGAAGGCGTTCACCATCTGGGCGGTGTCGGTGATCATCCGCAGGATGACGCGGTCGAAAGCGACGGCCGGGCCGTCCCAGTTCGCGTTGCGGACGAAGGTGATGCTGTCACCCTTGATCCAGCTATCGAGAGCATAGGGGCCGTAACCAACGATGCCTTCACCATTGGTGAAGTACGCCAGACCGTCGATGGTCCCGCCGTTGGCGTCCATCAGGGGTTCAATGACGTGCTTGGGGAACTCGCAGCGCAGGTAAACCGTGCTGGAGATGTAGTCCGGGAAGGGGGTGTTGAAGGTCTGAACGAGGGTCAGATCATCGACCTTCTCGACGCTCTCCACGACGAACGGATAGTCGCTGCGCTGCGGGATCGTACCGGTCGAGGTGTCGCTCCACAGGCGATGACCGAAGAGGCAGTCATCGGCAGTGACGGGCGCACCATCCGACCACTTCATGCCGGCGCGCAGCTTGTAGGTGACGACGGTATTGCCGGCATCATTCAGAATGACGCCGCCGTTTTCCAGGGTGGGGATTTCTTCCACCATGACCGGGAAGATGTCATTGTTGTAGTCCCAGTCCCAGACGCCGCGGCCA
>JAEUQZ010000478.1 GCA_016788965.1 Anaerolineae bacterium
GTGGTCTTCCTCTAGCCGGGGGGATTACATCCCTCGGCGACCCCAGCCGACCCTGCTTCTCTGCAACCAATTGATTTGAGGTGGGGGTCAGAAGCCCCGCCCAGGCAGCAAAAAACCCGCCTTTGGAGCGGGTTTTTTCTCTCAGAATGATGACCCCGGCAGGACTCGAACCTGCAACCAATTGATTAAGAGTCAACTGCTCTGCCATTGAGCTACGGAGCCGTCTGACATTGGATTATAGCCAGCCGCTGCGCCCCGTCAAGACTCTACTTCAGGCGGATGACCAGCGCCGCCGCGCTGTTGAAGGCATCGGTCGCCGCCCCGCTGAGCTGCAAGCCGGTCTCGGCTGAACCGTCTGGATCACCGCCCGCGCAGGCCGTGGCGAATAACTGCTGGCTCTGCCGCAGCAAAGCCAACCCTGTATTGACCATGCCTGTCGCCAGATTGAGGTCTTCCGACTGCTGGGCCATGTCTTCGGGCAGGGCATAGTCCGCCGGGATTTGATCGACATTCACCTGACTGCCGCAGCCGTTCGTGCCGCCCGAATCCTGTGATTCGGTCCAATAGCGGGTGAGCAGCGCGTTGGGGCTGTCCGGCGCGGTCATGGCGGTGATGATCCCGTCGAGCGCCTGAAGGTGCGTTCGCATATCGGCGGGCAGGGCAGCCGCTTCGGTCGTAGGGGCGGCGGTCGCATCGGTGGATGCGGCCTGGGTGGTCAGCGCCGTCTGGATCGGCGCGAGCGCCTGGATCACGCCGATGACCTCGCCCATTGGGCCGCCGAATTCCGAGGCCGCGATGGTCTCACCGCCTTCGCAGACGCGCGAGTAGGCGCTCCGGGCGGATTGATAGGCGGCCAGCGCCGCGTTGAGATCGGTGGCGGCCTGGGCCAGTTCGGGGAAGTCACGGGCATTGGCTTCGGAAAGCTGGAGAGACTGCACGCTGTCAAAGAACTCGGCGCAGTTCATCTCGCCGCCGCCCAGCACGGCCTGATACTGCGCTTGCAGCTTGCTGACATTGCCGCTCAGCCGCGTCAGGTTGTCCTGGAGCCGGGCCGTCAGCACCGGACGGTCGAGCGTATCCAACTGCACGCTGGACGGCGCGGCCGTCGCTTGGTTCGGCTCGACGGTTGGAGAGACCGTCTGTGCTGGAGCCGACCCGCGCAGCAGTGGAGGCAGCACGAAGGCCATCGCCGCCACCAGCGCCGCCGAAATCAGCAAACCGATGATGACTTTGGCGATGGTGCGAACCGGGATACGAATCCGGTGGCCGATCTTGCCGTGCAGGGCGATGTCTTGCAGCAGCTTGACCGTGCCGTCCTGATCCTTCCCCAGCGCCTCCTCCAGCTTGCGGAACATGCCCAGGGCATAGCGGGCATCCTCGCGGACGCGCGGATCAGGATCGTTCTTGTAGGCCTGGACGAGCGCAGTGATGGCCGTCGGATCGCCCGCTTCACCCAGCCAGGCCGCCGCCTCGCGGCGCGCTTTCGGGTCTTTGGCGGAAAGCTGTTTGATGTTTTCCGTTACCTGCGCTTCAAAGGCGTCGAGATCGGGCATAGCCTGGTTTCTCCAGCAGTGATGGTGCGCTCTGCCTCTATGATACGGCAACACGCTCAATGGCGAAAGACGGTCAGCACTGAATCGTGCCTCAATCGTAGAGCAGCATCTTCGCGGAATGAGTCCACGATGGTATGAAATGGTCTTGTTGTCATCCTATCGTAATGGTATCTTTAGTCAGGGCTATTCCGTAGTGGTGGTCTTCAGCATGTTGAACTCCCAGAAACTCACGATTTCGTTGGATCGGGATGGCGAGGAACCTATCTATCGCCAGTTGATCCGGCACATCCGCGCCCAGATTGAAAGTGGCACGCTTCCAGCCGGAACACGCCTGCCCGCCAGCCGCGATCTGGCCCACCAGTTGAGCATCAGCCGCATCAGCGTGGTGAATGCCTACGCGGAACTCCGCTCCGAGGGATTCCTGAGCGCCCACGCCGGACGCGGAACCTTCATCGCCGGGGAAAGCAACAATGCGCCCCCGCCGACCAACGGCAAGAACGGTTCGGCTGCACACGACTCGGAGACACCCACCACACCCGACCGCTCCATCCGCGAGATGATGCGGATGGCGCGTAAGCCTGGCATCATCAACTTCGCGCAGGGTGCGCCCCCCGCCGATTTCTTCCCGTTCCAGCATGTGCGCGACAGCATCAACACCGTCCTCGACCGCGATGGCGCTAAGGCGCTCGGCTACGAGATCACCGAAGGCTTTCCCCCGCTGCGGACGGCCGTGCGCGATTACGTCAGCGCGTTGGGCATCCGCTGTACCGCCGATCAGGTGTTGATCACCGGCGGGACACAGCAGGGCATCGATCTGGTGATCCAGGCGCTGCTTTCCGAAGGCGAACTGCTCGTCACCGAGAATCCGACCTACCTGGGCATGATCGACATCGCCAGGGCGCGGCGGGTGCAGATTCACGGCATCGATGTGGACGACAGCGGCATCCGCCTGGATATGCTGGAAAACTATATCATCGATAACCGCCCACGCCTGATCTACGTGATGCCCACCTTCCAGAATCCCTCCGGCACAGTCATGCCGCTGCACCGCCGCCGCCAGCTTCTCAATCTGGCGAACGATTACCAGATTCCCGTGCTGGAAGACGGCGTATACCATGAACTGCGCTTCGAGGGCGAGTCGCTGCCGCCGCTCAAGGCGCTGGATGAAACCGGCATCGTCATCCACGCCAGCGGCTTCACCAAGATGATGCTGCCGGGCATTCGCATCGGCTATCTGATCTGTGATAACCAGCACTACGAACGGCTGGTGCGGGTCAAGCAAGCAGCCGATATTTCCACCCCGGCGCTCAACCAACGCGCCATGCAGCTTCTGCTGGAACGCGGAGTCCTCTCCCAGCAGTTGGAGCGCAACAACCGCGACCTGCGCCGCCGCCGGGATGTGGCGCTGGCGGCTGCCGCCCGCTTCCTGCCGCCGGGGTCGCGCTGGAATACGCCCGTGGGCGGGTTGTATCTCTGGGTGCAGTTCCCCACCAACGGCCCGACCGCCGCCGAGGTTTTCATCACCGCCATTCACATGGGCGTCGGCTACGGCATCGGCACGGTCTTTTACACCAACGGCTGCGGCAGCCACCGCCTGCGGATCAACTACGCTTCGCAGCGCCCCGCCGACATCGAGGATGGTTTCCGGCGCATTGGCCGCGCCTGGCGCGAAGTCGCCCTGGAATACGACGAACTCGAAAAAGCCCCGCTGTTCTAACGACTCATGCCGGCACAGCCCACCGCCTCACGCTCGACCGCCTCGACGCTGTGGACTGATCCGCGCGTCCGGTTGGCGTTGGTGACAGCCATTCTGCTGCTGGCCGCCGCCTTCCGTATCTACCACCTGAATCAGCGCCCGATTTGGACGGATGAAGGCACGACCACCTTCAACCTGTTCAACATGCCTGACCTGATCCAGTCGCTCGCCAGCCGCGACCACCACCCGCCGCTGTACTACATGATGATGCAGGTCTGGGTGCGGCTGACCGGGGATACGGTCGTGGCGATGCGCTACTTCTCGGCGCTGTTCGGCATCCTGTG
>JAEUQZ010000479.1 GCA_016788965.1 Anaerolineae bacterium
GGATATATGTGCGCAGACCGCCGCAGACGACAGTTATCCGTCCCTACAACGGATCCACTATTCTTCTGGAATAGCCTTAGTGTCTGGCGGCGCAGCACCGACTGCAACAACTGCAACAATCGTCCCTTACATGCAAGCCATTCGGCACACAATTGCCGTTCCGCAACTGCCGCAATTGCCGAAATTGCCGCCATTTCCGCAACAATCCGTCCGGCATGGACGACTTGGACGACATTTCGGACATTTCGCCTGCTCTAGCGATCAGCTATCGACTAAAAGCTAAAAGCTATCAACTATTAATTTTTCTTCCCTCACTGACAAAAACAGGCGCATCCAACCCTGACGGCACTGACGCCATTGCCGCCAACTCCGCCACAAATCCCTCCGTATGATCTTGGCGCCCTTTGCGTCCTTTGCGGTTAAGATTTTTCCCTCCCTCCGTATGATCTTGGCGTCTTGGCGGTTCATTTTCTCTTTTTTCTTTGCGTCTTTGCGTCTTTGCGGTTAAGTCTTTCTTGCCCCCGAATCGAAAAATCCCGTTCGGGGAACGGGCGGGGACGCTCGAACGCGGAACCCAAACTCAGACGCGCACGCGCTCGGTGATGTAGTGCGGATTCAGCCGCACGATCAAAGCCGCGCAGTTGTCGGAGCGTGGGTCGGTGATGTGGTCGTAGATGATGTGCTTGACTTTGAAGCCGTTGCGAACCTGGGGCGTCAGCGTGGGGTCTTTGAGGTCGCCGGCCATGACGTGTTCCACGTACTCTTCGATGCTCATGGCATCGCGGTAGCGGTGATACCCCGGCAGCATCCCGCCGGCCGCCTCGCCCCGCAGGTTCAGCCGCCGCACCAGCGCCTTACGCGCATCGTACAGCAGGCTGGCGAGCCGCAGGCCGCGGAACTCCGGGTGGATGCTCATGTCGCCGCCGTAGAGCCATTCGCCATCGGGGTCATGGTTGTCCAGCCAGCCGTCCGTAATGGCTTCCTGGAAGGTGTGGTGTTTTTCGAAGAAGTGCCGTTTGACCCGGAAGGTCGTCGTGGAACCGGCCACGATCCAGTGATCGTGGACGTGAACGAGAGCGGTGAATTGACCCTGTGGGAAAATGCGGACGTGATGCAAATAATGATCTTCGGTGAACAGTTCATCCGGTCGCAGCGTCGGGAAGATCAAAGCCTGCATCTTCGCCAGCGCCGGGGCGTACTTGGTCGTCGTCGGCACGACCATGACGCGAACCGGAGGATGATGCTTCGGACTCATGTGACACCCCCTATAAAGACCGCCTTCGACTCGGTATACTCCTGGAACCCCTCCAGACCGCACTCCCGGCCCAGACCGCTCTGCTTGATCCCACCGAACGGCGCTTCGGGCGTCGCCGGCAGCCAGTCATTGACACAGACCATGCCAAATTCCAGTCCTTCGTACATGTGGATTGCGGTGTTCATATCGTTCGTCTGGACGAAAGCCGCCAGCCCGTATGGCGTCTTATTAGCCAGCTCAAGAGCCTCCTGTGGATCACTAAAAGGGACGATAGGCATAACCGGGCCAAAGATTTCTTCGTGATAGAGCCGCATCTGCTCCGATAGGTTGGTGACGACCGTTGGTGCATAGAAGTAGCCGCGCGGGTGTTCCGCCGGGCGGCTGCCGCCCGTGAGCGCCTCCGCGCCCTGGGCGACCGCCTCGCGCACCATTGCTTCCACACGGTCGCGCTGGACCGCGTTGATCAGCGGGCCGACCTGCGTCTCCGGCAGCAGACCGCTGCCCATCCGCAGGGCGCGGGACGCATCGGAAACCGCCTCGATGAATTCCTCGGCGATACGGCTGTGGACATAGAAGCGCTGCGGGGCGACGCACACCTGGCCGTTGTTGCGGTACTTCCAGGCGATGGCCTGCTTCGCCACCTCGCGCACATTCACATCCGGGAAAACCAGCGCCGGGGCGTTGCCACCCAGTTCCAGCGCCAGCTTGGTAATGGTCTGCGACGCGCCGTCCATCAGCAGGCGGCCAACGCGCGTGCTGCCCGTGAAGCTGATCTTGCGGACGCGGGCGTCCTTCAGCATGACCTGGGCCATGGCCGCCGGGTCACCGTTCACGCAGTTGATGACCCCGGCGGGCGCGCCGGATTCGTGCAGCGCCTGGGCCATCATCATGGCCGAGCGCGGCGTGTATTCCGACGGCCGCCCCACCACGGTGCAGCCCGCGGCCAGCGCCGCCGACCAGCAGCGCACCACGTTGTAGACCGGGAAGTTCCAGGCGGTGATCGTGCCGACCACGCCCAGCGGCTGCTGGATGACCATGATCCGCCGCGTAGCGACCCGCGCCGGGATCGTCCGCCCGTAGGCGCGTTTGGATTCCTCAGCGTTCCAGATCAGGTAGTTGGCGGCGCTGCGCCACTCGGCCAGCGATTCGCTGAGCGGTTTGCCGCATTCTTCAGTGGTGATGACGGCCAGCGTTTCCGCCCGCGCCAGAATCCACTCGGCCGCTTTCATCAGCACTTCGGCGCGTTGGTAGGGCGTCTTGCGCGACCATTCCGGGAAGGCTGCCGCAGCCGCTTCGACCGCGGCCGTCGCGTCATCGGCATTCCCGAAGGGGACTTCCATGATGACTTCTTCGGTCGCGGGGTTGACGAGCGGCCAGACTCCACCGCCGAGCGCATCCACCCACTGACCGTCAATCAACTGCTTGAACGTAAAATCGGACATTCACATATCCTTCGATGACGAACACGAAATAGGCCAGACCCCAGGAACGCAAAAAAGCGCCTGCGAGTCGAGCGAGATCGGGCGATTTAGAGGCTCAGAGATTGATGCAGAATTCGGTATGAATCGCCGCGCAGTCGGTGATAGATAAGAGATCGACAGCGGCGATGACCAGGTGGTGATGAGGCAGGGGAGAGGCCACGGCGCGTAGGCGGCTGCGGTGTCTGGGAGCCAGTCTTGCAGGGTCTACTTGAAACATGATAGCACCTAAAGAATCGATTGCACTTGGCGTACTCAGGCAGGGAGTTGGCCGTTGAAAACCAGCATACTCGATGCACTGCCCGGTTCGTATGGGTTTAATCTACGAGGAACTATAGCAGTTTTTTGTGATGAATGTCAAACATTTGGGGGGATTACGGGGGTGTGCGTCCATTCTCAAAAAGCTGATAGCTATTAGCTGAAAGCTTATAGCCATACAATGGGGTTGGCGACTTGTCGCAAATGGCGGCAATGTCGTCAGTGCCGCCGATGTCATTTGTGTCAGTGAGGGGAGAAAAGTTCATAGTTGATAGTTTATAGTTGATAGAAAAATGCGGTGATAGATGAGAAATGATAAGAAAAGTAAGAATGAGAATGTGAGAATCTTGAGAATCGTCCGAAAAGTCGCTGCAGCTGATCGCCAGAACAGACGAAATGTCCAAAATGTCGTCCAAGTCGTCCATGCCGGACGGATTGTTGCGGCAATTGCGGCAATTGCGGCAGTTGCGGAACGGCGATTGTGCGCCAAGTGCCTTACATGCAAGACACGGTTGTTGCAGTTGTTGCAGTCGGTGCAGTTGCAATTCGGTGATTCTTGCAACAACGATGGGACACGGCA
>JAEUQZ010000047.1 GCA_016788965.1 Anaerolineae bacterium
CTCCAGGACGCAGGCGTCATTCAGTAAGCAGTGCAGTCTGGACGGGGCGGCCTCGACAGGGCCGCCCCTGATCTTCATCCCGCGTGGACGAGGCCGACTTCGTCCCGGCATCCTCGACCCCGGTGAACCGTCCGCCTCAAAGGATTGCGAACCGCTGCAAAGCTGGTCACAATACGCGGAAAAGCATTCAGTGTAGAGGATTCTTATGGCGACCAAACAAGTTTCGGCAGGTGATCTCGCTGCCATCCCGGAAGCCGAGATCGTGCGCCCGCCGCTGATGGTGCGGCTGCGCCCCTATCTCATCGCGCTGCCCGCGCTGCTGGTGCTGATCGGCATCCTGTATCCCTTTGTCATGGGCGTGGCCTATTCCTTCACGGCCTATGCCTTCACCCGCCCGAACACCGCCTTCGTTGGGCTGCGGCAGTATCAGCGTATGGTGGAAGACTCCGATTTCTGGTACAGCACCTTCGTCACGCTGGCTTATGCCTTCTCGGCTACTGGCGTCCAGTTGGTGCTGGGGCTGATCGTTGCCATGCTGCTCAACCGGGAAAGCCGCGTTGCCAGGGTACTGCAAGTCACCCTCATCTTCCCGATGATGATCGCCCCGGTCATCACCACCCTCATCTGGAAGATGATGATGCAGCCGAGCGTCGGCATCCTCAACCCGATGATGAACGCCGTCGGTCTGCCGTCGCTGGAATGGGCAGCCGTGCCACAGACCGCTTTGTTCTCGGTCGTCCTGATCGACGTGTGGATGTTCACGCCCTTCGCCGCGCTCATCATGCTGGCCGGGCTGCGTTCCTTCCCGCAGGGGCCGTTCGAGGCGGCGCGTGTCGATGGAGCCTCCTTCTGGTTCACCTTCCGCAACCTGACCCTGCCGATGCTGACGCCCTTCATCCTGATCGTCATCATCTTCCGCTTCATGGACTCGCTGAAGATGTTCGACGTCATCTTCGCCATGACGGAAGGCGGCCCCGGCAATACGCTGATGACTTACCAGCTTACGGCCTACCGCACCGCCATCCAGTTTCAACGGTTGGCCCAGGGATTGCCCTACGCCATCGTCCTCTATCTCGTGATTTACTTCGTCAGCCAATGGCTGGTGAAGCGCTGGGGCATCGCGCAGCGCCGCGCTGCCGGATACTCGTAGGGAGAACGGCATCATGGATGCTCGTGTACGCAAGAACCTGACCAACATCCTCTCGGATGGCTTCCTGATTATTTACTTCCTGTTCGCCCTGTTCCCGATCCTGTGGATGGTTCTGGTGTCGTTGAAGAGTACCAACGAACTCTTCACCACCCAGTTCATCTTCACCCCGACGCTGGAAAACTATCAGGCCATCCTCTTTGGCGATCCCCGCGCGGCGGCAGGTGTCGTCGCCCGCCAGGAATTCCCGCGCAACTTCCTCAACAGCTTCATCGTCAGCAGCGGCGCGGTCGTCATCTCGCTGATCGTCGGTGTCCCGGCCGCCTATGCGCTGGCGCGGTACAACTTCAAAGGCAAAGAGAACCTGGCCTTCACCTTCCTCTCGTTCCGCTTCGCGCCCGAACTGGTCGTCATCATCCCGCTGTCGCTGCTCTATCGCCAGTTGGGATTGTATGACACCTATTTCGGGATCATCTGGGTATACCAGCTCGTCACCTTGCCCCTGCTGATCTGGGTGCTGCGGAGCTACTTCGAGGACATCTCGCCGGATATCGAGCAGGCTGCCATGATCGACGGCTACCCCTGGTATCGCATCTTCTTGCAGGTGCTTCTGCCGCTGGTGCGCCCCGGATTGGCCGCCGCCGCGCTGCTGGCCTTCGTCTTCGCCTGGAACAACTTCATCTTCCCGCTGATCCTGGGAGCCTCCAACGTCCAGACGGTGACGGTCTCGGCGCTGGGATACATCTCCTCGGCGCAGGCCTTCTTCAACCGTATGGCCGCCGCTGCCGTGATCTCCTCGCTGCCGCAGATCATCCTGGCCTTGAGCATCCAGCGTTACCTGATCCGGGGCCTGAGCTTCGGCGCGGTGAAGGGATAGCATCATGTCCAAACTCACCCTGCAACATCTGACCAAAGACTTCGGCAAGACCCGCGCCGTCAGCGGCATGAGCCTGGAAGTCCAGGACGGCGAGTTCCTGGTCATGCTCGGCCCGTCGGGCGCGGGCAAGACCACCACGCTCAAGCTGATCGCCGGTGTCGAGACTCCAACCGCTGGCAGGATTTATATCGGCGACCGCTTGGTGAACGCCGTCGAGCCGCACAAACGCAACGTGGCGATGGCCTTTGAAAGCTACGCGCTCTACCCGCACCTGACCGTCGCCCAGAACCTCGCCTTCCCGCTGCGTGCCCCAGGGCAAAAGTTCACTGCCGCTGAAATCGACGGCCGTGTCCGGCGCATCGCTGAAACACTCAACATTCACATGCTGCTCGACCGCCTGCCGCAGAACCTTTCCAATGGGCAGAAGCAGCGCGTCGCTGTCGGGCGTGCCCTCGTGCGCGAGCCGTCCATCCTGCTGCTGGACGAACCGATCTCCCACCTGGACGCCAAGCTGCGCCACCGGATGCGGCAGGAATTCAAGGCGCTCGAATCGGTCATCCATGCCACGACCATCTACGTCACCCACGATTACCTCGAAGCCATGTCGCTCGGCGACCGTCTGGTCGTCCTCAACAAGGGCGTCATCCAGCAGATCGGTAAGCCGCACGATGTCTTCGCCCACCCGGTGAATGTCTTCGTCGCCAAAATCCTCGGCCACCCGCAGATCAATCTGGTGAACTGCAAGCTGCAGAATGTCTCCGGCCAGATGCAGGTTGCCAGCGTGGACGGCCGCGTCTGCCTGGATGTACCCGGCAAGCTGACCGAGGCGCTCAACCGGGGCACTTACGACAGCGTGATGGTCGGCATCCGCCCGCTGCACATGCAGGTCGTCAGCAGCGGTGGCTCATCCGGCAAACTGGTCGAGGGCAGCGTCTACGTCTACGAGCGCCTGGGCACGAAAGGCGTGCTGACGGCCAAAATCGGTGAGCAGCGCATGGATGTGCTGACTCCCATCGACCACGAATTCCAGATCGACGAACCGGTACGGATCGCGGTCGAAACCGATCAGATCATGCTTTTCGACCCCAAGACGGAAAACAATATCCTGGTAGGATGAAGCATCATGGCAGAAGTCCGCATCGAGCATCTGTACAAAACCTATAAAGGCGGGGTCGAAGCCGTCAAAGACCTGAACCTGACCATCCGCGATGGCGAATTCCTGGCGCTGCTGGGGCCGTCTGGCTGCGGCAAGACCTCGACGCTGCGGATGATCGTCGGCCTGGAGGCCATCACCGCCGGCGATCTCTACATCGGCGAGCGGCGCATGAACGACCTGGAGCCGAGTGAACGTAACACGGCTCTGGCCTTTGAAACCTATGCCCTCTACCCCCCGCTGACCGTCTACGAGAACATCGCCTTCTGTCTCCGCGCCCGCAAGATGGAACCTACCGAGATCAGGCGCCGCGTCGAGGAAGTCGCCCGCATCCTCGATATCAGCGACATCCTCGGTCGCCGTCCCGTGGAATTGGGCGGCGGCCAGAAGCAGCGCATCTCCCTGGCGCGCGCCCTTGTTCGCGATCCCGATGTCTTCCTCATGGACGAGCCGCTCTCCCACCTGGATGCCGCCCAACGCGCCCATATGCGCGTCGAACTCAAGCGGCTCCACGCCGAATCTCGGCGCACGACTGTGCTGGTCACGCACGACCAGCTTGAGGCCGTGGCGATGGCCGAGCGCGTGGCTGTGATGAACCTGGGCGTCTTGCACCAGGTCGGCAGCTTCGACGACATTTACAATCACCCGGCCAATGAATTCGTGGCCGGGTTCATTGGCGAGCCGCCGATGAACTTCCTGCCCTGTGTGCCCTTCAGCGAAGGCGGAACGACCGGCCTCCGCGCCAGCGATGGCAGCTTCTCCATAAAGCTGCCCGGTGAATTGGGGCAGAAGGTCGCCACGCAGAACCTCAAGCAGGTCAAGCTGGGCATCCGTCCTATCGATGTCGTCGCCAAACACGCCGCCGGGACGAATGGCATGGCCGAGGTCGAAGGGCGGGTTTACACCTACGAATCGCTCGGTGAAGAAGGCCAGCTTGCCGCCAAAGTCGGCTCCCAGGATATGCTGGTGGTCACGCCGCCCTCCGACGAGTTCGAGCGCGACCAGCCCGTCTGGTTGGGGCTGCGGGCGGAACGCATGCATCTGTTCCACGGCGACAGCGGCATTGCCTTGTAGAGTAGGGCATCATGGTCGTCCTGGGCATCGACGCGGGGACGGAGGCGATCAAAGCCGGGCTGTTCGATACCAACGGCCAGCTTCTCGCCTCTGGATCGCGCAAATACAACACCTACTTCCCCCGGCCCGGCTGGGCGGAACAGGACCCCAACGAATGGTGGGCGGGCTTGGTCGGCGCGGTCAGCGATTGCCTGAAGGACTCGCCCGTCCCGCCTGACCAGATCAAGGGCATCTGCGCCGACGCCACCACCTGCACCATCATCCCCATGAAAGCCAACGGCGAACCGCTCCGGCGGGCGCTCCTCTGGATGGACGTGCGGGCGACCGAGCAGGCCGCGCGGATTTTCGCCACCGGCGATGAAGCCCTGCGTTACAGCCTGGCCGGTGTCAGCGCCGAGTGGTTCCCGGCCAAGATGCTCTGGCTGAAGGAGCATGAGCCGGAAACCTACGCCGCCGCCGACTACCTGATCGAATTCACCGACTGGATCGCCTACAAGCTCACCGGGCGCTGGGCGCTCAACCTCAACACCGCCGCGCAGCGCTGGTACTACCATGCCCCCAGCGGCGGCTGGCCGCTGCCTTTTTACGAGCGCATTGGGCTGGGCGGGGTCGAAGCCAAATTCCCGCATGACATCCTCGCGCTGGGCGAATCCGTCGCGGAACTGTCCCCGGCAGCCGCCTGGCAGTTGGGACTGCCCGCCGGAATCCCGGTAGCGATGGGCGGCGGCGATGCCTTCGTCGGCTTGCTCGGACTGGGCGTCACTGAACCCGGCGACCTGGGCGTCGTCATGGGATCGTCCAACGTCCTCTCCGGCCTGACCGCAGCCGAAGTGCATTTCCCCGGCATCTTCGGCAGCTTCCCCGACGCCATCATCCCCGGCCTGAACCTCATCGAAGGCGGCCAGGTCTCCACCGGGTCAATCCTCAACTGGTTCAAGCGCGAGTTCGCGGGCGGGCTGGCCGCCGAGGCCGAAGCGCAGGGCATCCCGGTTTACCGCCTGCTCGATGACGAAGCCGCCCAGGTTCCGGCGGGTTCCCAGGGCTTGATCGTCCTGGACTATTTCCAGGGCAACCGCACCCCCCACACCGATTCGCTGGCGCGGGGACTGGTCTTCGGCCTGTCGCTGCAATCCAGCCGGGCGCATGTCTTCCGCGCCATCATGGAAGGCATCGCCTACGGGATGAAAGACATCCTGGATACCTTCACCCGCCACCAGTGCGCCGTCTCGCGGGTCATCGCCTGCGGCGGGGCGACCCGCAGCCCGTTGTTCATGCAGATTTACGCCGATGTCCTCGGCCAGCCGATTCATACCACCCGCGTGACCGAAGCCTCCCTGCTCGGTTCGGCGGTGGCCGCGGCCTATGGAGCCGGCCTGTATCCCTCGCTCAGCGCGGCCTCGCTGGCGATGGTACAGCCGGGCGGCGTCTACCAGCCGGACATGCGGCAGCACGCTGACTATGGCTTTTACGCCCAACAGTATCGTGAACTCTACACGGCGCTGCGGCCCGTCCAGCACGCCGTCACAAGGCATGTGCAAGGCTGAAGCACTACCGTTCAGACAGCCTGAAAACGCGCAAATAAAGACAGGACACCATGACTAAAATCGATCCCATCTACGTTGGCAAAGAGGCCATCGCCCACCTGCTGAATTATGTAGCGGCTCACGGCCTGAACCGCTTCTGCATCGTCGCTGACGAGAACACCTTCCCGGCGCTGGGCGGGCGGGTCGAGACAGCCCTCAAGGGCACAGGCTATGACGTGACCAGCGTCGTGCTGGAAGGCCACCACATCCACACCGACGAGCATGAGTGTATGCAGGTCTTCATCCGCGCTCCGCTCGGCCCGTGTACGTTCATCGCCGTCGGTTCCGGCACGATCACCGATATCACCCGCTTCGTCAGCCACCGCACCGGCCGCGCGTTCATCGGGATGCCGACCGCGCCTTCGGTGGACGGCTTCACTTCGATTGGCGCGCCGATCATCCTGGCCGGCGTCAAGACGACCATCCTGTGCCAGGCTCCACTGGCCGTCTTCGCTGATCTGGAGACGCTGGCGAACGCGCCTCAAGCCTTGATCGGCGCGGGCTTCGGCGACATGATCGGCAAGATCACCTCGCTGGCCGATTGGAAGATGGGCAGCCTGCTCTGGGATGAACCCTACGACGCGGCCATCGCCGCCCGCTCCCAGGCCGCCATCGACAGCGTGATCCACAACGCCGATTCTATCGGCCAGCGATCCGAAGAAGGCGTCCGCGCCCTGATGGACGCCCTGATCGAATCCGGCCTGTGTATGCTCGATTTCGGCACATCGCGGCCGGCTTCCGGCGCGGAGCATCACGCCTCGCACTACTGGGAGATGAAGCGGCTGAAAGAAGGCCGGGAAACCCAGTTCCACGGGGCGCAGGTCGGTTATGCGCTGACTCTCGTCGCCGCCCAGTATGCCCGCATCCGCGCCATCACCCGCGCCGACCTGATGAACCGCCTGGAAGCCGCCGCGCTCCCGGATCGCGCCGCCGAAGTCGAAAACATCCGGGGCGGCTACGGCGCTATGGTCGATGACATCGTGAAGGAACACCGCCCGTTCCTTGACCTGACCGAAGCCGGCTTCGACCAGCTCAAGCACAAGATCGTCGATCACTGGGACGACATCCAGGCCATCGCCGCCCGCGTCCCCGCGCCGGAGGTGATCGCCGCCGCGCTCGACAAAGCTGGCGCGCCGACGACCTGGCAGTCGCTCGGCCTGGACGCCGACGAAGTGCAGCCCGGCTTCCAGTACGGCCACTACCTCCGCAACCGCTTCACCGTACTCAAGCTCAGCCGTGTGCTGGGCGTCCCCCTCGGCTAAGACGCAGCACGCAAACGGGGCGGTCGCTGAACCGCCCCGACTCGACCCTCACAGCCAGATCATACCCCGCAACAACATCGTCCATCCTCTGATAAACTGGAGGACATATTGCTCCCATAACGCACTGACCATCCAGCGAGGCGCGCCACATGACACATCGAACCCTGACCCTGCGAGAACTCAACCGGACGACGCTGGCGCGGCAGCTTTTGCTGGAACGATCCACCCTCAGCGTCCCGGCAGCCATTGAAACCCTGGTGGGATTGCAGGCCCAGGTTCCCAATCCGCCTTACATCGGGCTGTGGACTCGGCTGCCAGCCTTTCAGCGCGGGACACTGATGGGGCTGATCGAGTCCAAGCAGGTGGTGCGGGCAGCCATGATGCGCTCGACGCTGCATCTGCTGACGGCGGAGGATTTCCTCCGGCTGCGCGCGCCGCTGACCCCGGCGCTGCTCAAGGCCATGAAAGCTTTCTTCGGCAAACGAATTCAGGGGCTTGATACCGAGCAGTTCGCCGAGTCGATGCGGGCGGTCTTCGACGAGACGCCGCTGGCGTTCTCCGAAGCGCGGGCGGCGCTCACCGAACGTGCCCCCGACCGGGATTTCAATGCGCTGGCCTACGTCGCCCGCGCCTATCTGCCGCTGATGCAGCTTCCACCGGGCGGATACTGGAGTTCCGGCGGCAGCCCGGCCTACGCGACCGCTGACCACTGGCTGGGGCGGTCGATCCAGCCATCGAGCGATCCCGCTGAACTGATCCGGCGCTATCTGGCGGCCTTCGGGCCGGCCAGCCTGAAGGATGCCCAGGCCTGGGCGGGGATGACCACGCTCAAGGAAGCCTTCCAGCGGCTCACAGACGAACTGATCGTCTACCGGAGCGAAGACGGCGAGACACTCTACGACCTGCCGGGGCTGCCGATCCTGGACGGGGAGACGCCCGCGCCGGTGCGGTTCATCCCGGAGTATGACAACCTGGTACTGGCCCACGCCGACCGCCGCCGGGTGATCGCCGATGCCTACCGGCCGCTGGTCTATCTCAGCGCGGGGCGCGTGCGCTCGACCATTCTGGTGGACGGCTTCATGGCCGGGACTTGGAAGATCGAGAAAGTCAGGAAAGCAGCCGCGCTGGTGATCGAACCGTGCCTGACGCTCTCGGCCGCGGATCAGGCGGCGTTGGCCGAGGAGGGTGAGCGGCTGCTGCGCTGGGCGGAAGACCGCGCGGAGCAGTACACCGTCCGCTTCGAGCCAACCGCGTGACGCTCACCGGAACGAATCGCGCAGGGCCTCGACCAGGCGCTGCTGTTCGGGCGTGAGCTTCTCCGGCACGCTGATGAGGATACGCGCATACAGATCGCCGAAGGTATCCGGCTGCTTGAGGATGGGCATCCCTTTGCCCGTCAGTCTGAATCGGCGGCCTGACTGCGTACACGGCGGAATCCGCAGCTTGACCGGGCGATCCATCGTGGGGACTTCGGCCTCACCGCCGAGCAGCGCCGTGAACACATCGATCTTGACCTCAACCTTGAGGTTGTCACCGTCGCGCTCGAAGGTGGCATCCGGCTCGACTTCGACGATCAGGTAGAGGTCGCCGGGCTGACCGCCGAAGCTGGGGCTGCCTTCCCCGGCCAGCCGGACTTTGGTTCCGTCGGTCGCGCCAGCCGGGATATTGACCTTGATGCGGCGCTCGCCTTTGGTGATGAGGCGCTGCGCTCCGCTGTAGGCTTCGCGCAGGCTGATCTTGACGGGCTGTTCCAGGTCTTCGCCTTTGACGGCCGCGCCGCCGAAACCGGTCGAAGCCCGTGATCCGCGCGTCCGGTTGCTGCGCCCCATACTGCCGAAGAGCGAGTCGAAGATATCGGAAAAGGGCGTCCCGCCCGTATCGACGTTGGTATAGAAGCCGCCGCCGGGCTGACCGCCGAAGCCTTGCGGGTTGACCGTGCCGAACTGGTCGTAGGTCGCCCGTTTCTGGGAATCGCTGAGGACTTCATAAGCCTCGTTGATCTCCTTGAAGCGGGTTTCGGCATGGGGGTCGTTGGGGTTGGCGTCGGGATGATGCTTCTTCGCCAGTCGCCGGAACGCGGCCTTGATGTCCTTCTCGCTGGCATTCCGGTTCACGCCGAGAATCTGGTAGTAATCCTTCTTCGCCATGGGGTTCCTCTAATCCGCGTTCGTTCCCGCCGGGTTCCAGAACGTTTGTGTTCCACCTTTCATTGTATGCCGCTGGGCAGGTGGGGTCAACGACCCCGGAGTCTTTCTTACGGAATGTTGATGGAAAAGCAGGCGTAGGAAGATGCGCTATTGTCGAGTTGACTCAATAATCTGAGCTGACGACCGACTCGATGCAGCCATCTGGGTACTTGCGGAAGTATTCCACAAAGGTGGCGGCACTTACACCGAGGACCTGATCGATGGTGGGGTAGTTTGTATAGGCATCAGGTGAACCAGTGCGCTGCTCAAAGTACTCCTGGCTGGATACGCGACTACCATTCCACAACCACCATTCCATCCTCCGAGTCTGTGCCAGACCAGGACAGGTCTTGAACAACGGCGGCCCATACCAATCCCACTCGTTCGAGAAGTCGAACACATACTGGAGAAAAATACCTTCTCGCCGATAGAGAAAGTAGATTGGCACATCGTTAGTAAAAAGCTGATGCGGCCCACCTGTGTAGATATAGATTTCCGGGATGCTGTCGATGCGGGCAAGCACCCGTGCCAGACTGAGGGGAGAATCGGTCAGGGAGTGCCAGTCAAATGGCCTATCTGCATACAGCCGTATGTCACTTAACATTTCCCCTTGTGAAATGAATGCGACCCTAGCACTCAGGTTAAAATCCCCCTGAAAACTAAACCCAACGCCTTCACCTGTGCCAACCCCAGCGGGAAGTTCGCCTTCATTCGCAAACAGAAAGCGACCGCCATAATCGATGTTGTTCAGCAGATGATTGTCCTCTAGCAGCGTATAGAGTTCTGTGCGGGTCGAGACACCGGGAGTCATCCCCCACAGGCAGGGCAGCTCGCAATTCGGTGTGTTCATCAACCGCAAGAAGGTCTCAATCTGATCGTTGTTCTTCTGTACATAGACAGGGGTGAAGTCCGGGACGACAGTCGGAAAGGGTGTCGCGGGCAGCGTGGCAGCGACCCGCTGCACAGCGGGCGGCACAATCGCTATTGTTTGACTCACACCGACCACCAGCAGCAGGATAAACCCCGTGATTGACAATCCGTTTTGTAGTCGCTTCATATCCCCTCCTTGTCTACTGTACTTAGGGAGAAATCAAATCAACGACGAATCATCGTAGGGTCGCCCCCATTATCTCGGTGATTCCAGGCTGGCGACCGTGATCTGATCCTCACCCGATAATGTGCGGAGGCGGTCGCCAGTAGCCCAGTCGTAGACGATCAGGCGGAGGGTGGCCGCGCCGGGGGGCAGGTCGAGCGTCACGGGCGTGCAGGTCGATCCCGCCGCGGGCAGCCCGGCATCGGACTGGGCGAGGAGCGATCCACCGGCGGCGGCGATGTGCCAGCCGACCGAGTAGGTCGCGGGGGGGACGGCAGCATCGACCGACCACAGGGCGGTCAGGCGCAGCGATTTCCCGTCGCGCGTGGGCGGCTCAATCAGGCGGACGGCGATGCCCTCACCGAAGACGGCCAGCGGTGCGGCGGACGGGCGGGCGTAGAGACTGAGCATCATATTGGGCAGATCGAAGACGGCTCCGCAGTCGGCATAACCGGCCTGGGTCAGAGCGGCGCGGAAGGTATCCAGCCGGAAGGTGGGCGGCAGGGTTTTATCGACGGCCAGCCAGACGCGCTCGGAATCGGCGTCGCTCAGGAATTGGGACGCGCCGCGCAGATACTCGCCGTCCTGATCGCGCCCCGGCAGGCTCTCCAGGAGCGTCCGGCGCAGGGGCAGATCGACGGTGTAGAAGTCGAAGACGCCGCTGATGGCCCAGACGGCATCCGGGCGGTGGAAGGCGAGGGCATCGCCGGGTTGGGCGCGGGCGGCCAGCGTATCATGCAGGCGCGGCCAGGGCAGCGCCCGGAAGGCGTTGGCGTAGGAGTGGTTGTAGGTGTCGCTGGCCGGGCTTTGATAGGCGACGATCAGCGGCGCGGCGTTGAGGCTGCCCCAGACTCCGGCGGCCAGCCATGCGCCCCAGATCAGCGCCGGAGGGAGGCCGCGCCGGGCTAACCGCGCTGTGCCCAGTCCGGTCAGGAGCGCCAGCAGCGGCCAGGCCGCCAGCAGATAACGCAGCTCGGAGATGACCGGGATGACCTGATTGCCGAGGGCGGCGGCGGCGACCAGGACGATCAGGCAGAACCAGACGGCTCGCGCCGGGCGGCTGAATCCGCTCATGACCAGCAGGATCGCCAGCAGGGCCAATCCTCCATTACTGAACATGAACAGCAGGCGCTCGATGATCCCGGCGGGGGTGAGGGCATTGGCCCGCAGCACCGGATCGACCTGGGCGGGGCCGGCGCTGAGGGCGACGATCAGCCACGGGACGAAGAGCAGCCCGGCAGCGAGCATGGCGGCGGTGGTGATCCACCAGCGGCGGTCTTTGGGGACGGCGACCAGGTGATAGAGCGCCATCGCGCCGAGGAGAAGCGCCCCGAAGAAATGGCTGTAGAGCAGGCCGGCCCAACTCAGTGTGAAGGCGGCGGGCAGCCAGCGGGAGCGGCGCGGGTGGAGCATCCCCCAGTAGCTCCAGATCGCCAGCACCGCCAGCAGCAGATGCAGGGCATAGACGCGGATTTCGTGCAGGTAGTAGACCACGAAGGCGGATCCGCCCAGGGCGGCAGCGGTTCCGAAGCCGACGAGGCGGGGATCAAGGCCGGAGGCATCACGGGCGACGGCCGCGCCGAGTCGATAGGCGCAGGCGACGCTCAGCAGGCCGGCCAACCAGGAGAGGGCACGCATCCCGGCGGGCGTCCAGCCCGTCAGAGCGCCCCAGCCGGCCAGCGCCAGGGCGTGCAGCGGCGGCATCCAGGGCTGGCCTTCGGCGGAACGGGCCAGCAGATCATCCACAGACGTGACCGCGTAGGGGCCACCCCCGGCGGCGTAGATCGACCACCACTCGTCATACCAGATGGCATCGGCGTTGAGGCCGCGCGCGCCCAACGCAGCGGTCAGCAGCAGGAGCGCCACCAGCGCGATCAGGGCGGTCGAACGGCTCAAGCCCATGCAGGCGGCTCCGCCGGATGTTCCCAGGTGAAGAGGGTGTAATCCTGCTCCATCGTCGCGCCGCCGAGTTGGTGGATGAGGACGAGGGTCTGGGCGCGGTGATCGGTTCCGTGGTTGACGGCCTGGATGAGCATCTCCCAGCGCAGCATCCGGCGGGGTTCGATGCCGGTTTTGGTGATGTAGCGGTACTCGACTTCGCGGGCGAGGTCGTCTTCGGTGAGCGTGTCGAGGTAGGCTCGCCAGTGGGCGGCGATGGCATCCCAGCGGGCGCGGACAGCAGCGCGGTCGGCGAATTCACGGGCTTTGGGGAGGGCTTCGGGGTTGATGCCCTGGGCGCGGGAGAGCCAGAGTTCTTCGACGGCCATCGTGTGGACGACCTGGCGATGCACCGAGCCGGAGGAGTAGTCGCTGGGGGCGTGGTACTGCTCCTCGGTCAGCGGGAGGATGCAGCGCTCCCAGAGGCGGCGGTGCATCAGGTCGTTGTAATCGAGCAGGCGGCGCAGGATCGGCAGCATGGACATGGTGGTTTATCCCCGGAAACGCGCCCGCAGCCATCCCAGCGCGGGCAGGACGAGCATGGGCAGCAGATAGACCGATTCGCGCGGACCTTCCAATGCGCCGGGCGAGGTGATCTGGGTGAGCGGGGCGGGCACGAAGATCACGGCGAAGATGAACAGGGTGAGCAGCGCCAGCGAACGACGGCGCGGATCGAGCGGGGTAATCATATCGAGCGGGGTAGCGTAGATGCGCCCGAAGAAGAGCAGGATCACCACCCAGATGAGCCACATGCCGGACATCAGCGCCAGGCCGCCCAGCACCAACAGCAGCGGGTAATACAACCAGCGGGCGCGTTCGCCGATGAGGGCGTAGAGGATGTGGCCGCCGTCCAATTGGCCGATGGGGATCAGGTTCAGCGCTGTGACCAGCAGGCCAGTCCAGCCCGCCCAGGCCAACTGGCTGCTGGTGATCATCACATCGAACTGACCGTCGGGTACGAAGCGACCGAAGGCGATGGTCTTCGCCAGCGCGTAAAAGAGCGAGTCGCCTTCATAGATGTAGACGGTGTTCGGCTCGATGGGAGCGAGGCGGGCGACGGCCAAACCGATGAGCAGGATGGGGATGGCGAAGATCAGTCCGGTCAGCGGGCCCGCCGCGCCGACATCGAACAGCACCTTGCGATTCCGCATGGGTTCACGAAGCTGGATGAAGGCGCCCATCGTGCCGACGAGGGTCAGGCTGAGGAAGGGCAGCGGGATGAAGTAGGGCAGCGTCACGGCCAGTTTGTGATGGCGGGCGGCGAAGTAATGCCCCAGTTCGTGCGCGCCGAGGATCAGCAGAATGGCAGCGGCATAAGGCCAGCCGCGCCAGAGTTCGCCGACGATGTTGTTCGCCATCTGCTCGGCCTGCTGGCGGTTGGTCTCGCCGATTTCGGCGATTGCCATCGTCGCGCCGACCATCAGCACGCTGAAGATGGTGATGATGAACAGGAGCAGGTTGGGCCACCAGGGGCGCGGCTGGGGATGGAGGCGGCCTTTGAAGATCATGATGGTGTGCGGGTTGGACTCGCCGATTTCGGCTTCGGGCAGCGAAGCGGTCTCGCGGAAGACGGCCAGGTGGTCGATCTCGCGCAGTTGGCGGTCGAGTTCTTCGTAGGCGGATTCTGAATCGCGCAGGAGCTTGCCCTCGAACATGGCAACGAGATGGGTGGCGAGGCCGAGTCCCGGCTCCGGTGGGGCAGGTTCATCCTCGCGGGCGGGTTCGACGAAATCCTCGTCTTCGATGAGCAGCACATTGGCGACCATCTGGCGGATTTCGTTGTGATGCATCTCGGCCTGCGAGATGGGCGGTTGCGGGCTGCGGATGACGGGGCGGTCTTCACGCGAGGACGCGATTTCAGGCAGCATGAGCGGTTCTCTTTTCCCTGGTTGGGGGGAATTATAACCCATTCGATCCAGGGGTGAGAACCAGGGGCGGAAGGCCGCCTGTGCCAGCCGGGTCAAGCGGTGATGAACCGGGAGTATAACCTGTGGAACAGAACGCGCTGAGCGAGGAGATGAAGTCATGGCCGTGAATTTGCAGGATGTCGTTCATCTGGCCGAAGGACTCTCCGATGACGACAAAGCAGAGTTGGTCTTGGGGCTGCTTGACCGGATCAAGAGCCGTGATCTGACTCCGCGTGAACGTCTGGCCGTGTTCGACTCGATGACGGTCGATAGACATTCATGCAGCCGATGGATGCTGCTCAGATCGACGCGCAGTTCAAGAAGATACAGGGACCGCAGCGGTCATTGAACAGGTCGTGAGTCTTCTACAGACACACCCCACTGGTGGCAAGCAAGTTCATGGACAATGACCCTACAGACGCTCCAACATTTGCCTGATGGTATTGACCACTAGCTCAGGCTCTGCGAATTGCGGGAAATGTCCGCTCTGTGCTGCGATAACATGCTCCCCGCGTGAAGATAATGCGGCAAGCGCTTTCTGATTTTCTGCCCGGATTTGACGGGCTTTTTCCGTCATTAACATGCGGGGAATGCCTTTGCCGCCGGAGATAACTACCAGCGGAATATCAGGAAAGGGTTCGGTATCCCTGATCTGCTTAACCGTTTCATGGACGAATTGGACTTCTGCATGAGTATCCTTGCTCGACTTGAACAGACCGCTGATCTTATTCAGGATAGACTGTAGAGGGGTCTGATAATTGTTCTGCAAGACTTCATCCCCCGGCGCGGCAGCATCCAAAAATACGGCTCCTGCGACCTCATGTGGAAACTGCCTTGCATAGAGATTGACGTATAGCCCCCCTAAAGAATGTCCCACCAGCAGATAGGGCGGGATTAAGCCAACCGCCGCGAGTAATTCCCGCAGAGTGGCAACAATCACATCACCACTTTGAGGGAATTTAGACGATTCACTGCCACCAATTCCGGGTCGATTATAGGCAAAGACCGTACTGAGCGTTTCAAGTTCGGCGTAAACTTTGTACCATCCCTCGATAGGTCCACCGGAACCATTGACCAATATAATCGGCGGTGCGCCAGCCCCTGACTTCACATATTCCAGAGCAACGCCCTGTATCTGAGCCTTTTGTTTTTGTGGAATCGATTTCATGCTGATCTCCCCGCGAGACTGTTGGCGAACCCACAATACGGCATCGACACGCCGCTCACCCTCACCATACACGATTTGAAGCGATTTGCGGATCGGATCAACCTCATTTCACCGCTGGAAACTTCCTGAACTCGCTATTGCGTGGGAAAAGGGCGTTTTGACTTACGGCGCGACGGGCAGGGTGATGATCTGCCAGGTATCGCCGCCGGGGAGGAGCAGCAGGACGCTGCCATCGGCGCTGTTGAGGTAGAGGTCTTCACGGGTTCCGGCGGTCACGGTCTGGATGAAGCCTTCGTAGCCGATTTCGGCCTGCAAGCCCAATCCCAGGCGGTTGCGGATGAGGTCGTTGCCGCGCCAGGTGAAGCCCAGGATGCGGAGCGGCTGAACGAATCCGGGCGGGATGGCCCGCTCGAAGTTCTCGTCCAGTTCGGGATCGGTGGCGGGATTGTAGCGGTTCTCGAAGCTGATCCAGGCTGGGGTACGGCCGTCGTTGAAGAGGGCGTAGACCCGGTTGCGCGATTGGATGTAGACCATGCGGCCGCGCTCGAAGGACTGCTCGATCAGCGTGGTGGGTTCAGATGGCCCGGTCGGGCAGGCGTCCGGCGGCGGCTGGAAGAACCAGGGATCAGGGCAGGAGAGCGGCACGCTGAGCATCTGCTCGGTCAGTAGATCGCCCTCGCCCGCGCTGAGCAGATAGGTCACCTGGCCGCGGTCGCGGCGGCGGGTGTTGACGGTCAGGCTGCCATCCGGCGGGACGTTCCAGAGGTTGCCGCGCGTGCCATCGGTTTCGATGCGGTAGATGACCGCGCCGCGCGTCCCGCGCACCGACCAGAAGAGCGTCAGCGAGTCGCCGGGGGCGACCTGCAGGACATCGGTGGTGAAGAACTCGATGCGGGGCGCGTTGGGGTTGAGGACGCGGGTGGGCGTGGATGGCGCGGCGGCGGGCGTGCTGGTCGCGCCGAAGATCGAGGTGGGCGACGGCCCGGCCGTCTGAGTCAGCGGCGGGAGCGTGGCCGTCGGAGTCGCGCCGAAGCCGGGCGTGCGGCTGGCGGTGGGCGTGAGGGTCTGGGTGGCGGTCGGGCGCTGGGTGGGGATGATCTGGCGGGCGGCAGGGGCGCAGGCTGTGAGCGCGGCCGCTCCCAACAGCAGCAATAATCCAACGGCCCGCTGAAGCCGCCGGCCGCTCCCAATGACCCACCCTGCCCGCGTTGAACCACCCGTCGAGATCATCGGCGTCCTATGGCTGCGGCGTCTCGGCCGGCTGTTCGAGCGGCTTGACGGTGGCGTGCAGGAACTGGAAATCGTCACGCGCGGGGATGATCTCGTGAACTTCGGTGACTTCGAACTTCATCCGCCCGATCTGGACGATATCGCCGACGTGGGGCCGCCGCGTCTCGTTCTTGATGCCGCCGGGGAAGTTCCCGCCAGTGACCACATAGCTGACTTTGTACACCATGCCGCCTGCCTCCCTAGAAGCTGGTCGACGGATCGAGATTCTTGTGGCGCAGCTTGAAGCTCAAGTCGAGCGCCAGGTTCCGCATCATGACGAAGCCGATGGCCGTATCCGCCTCGCACAGCGCCATGAAGTCGGCGCTGGTGATGCTGTAGACCACCGTGCCATCCTGCACCGCCACGACCGAGGCCGAACGCGCCCCCCGGTCGAGCAGGGCCATCTCGCCGAACAACTGCCCCGTGCCGAGGTACAGTACGGCGTGGTCGCCCCCCTGCGAGTCGTTGAAGCGGATTTCCACCTGCCCCTCAGCGACCAGATACAGGCGGTCGCCCTGGCTGCCCTGCCGGAAGATCGTATCATCCGTCTTGAACGTCTCCTGGCGGCTGATGGCGGCGATGCGGCCCAACTGCTCGCGGTTGAGGCCGCTGAACAGTTCCACCGTGCTGAGGATATCAATCAGTTGTTCCATACCATCCGTCCGATCTGCTCGTCGCGCGACGATCTGATGTTGATTCTACCGCATTTCCTTGCAAACGCATGTGCGCGGCAGCCTTGCATCCGTATAGAATATGGGAAATTCGTACAGTGGAAGCCCACTCTACCGGCGCAGGCGGCGGCGCAGAGCTACGAGCAACCGGGGAATGAAGTGGATAATGAAGTAAGAGAGTACCCAGCGTGGCTTGATTTTACCTGCATCGAAATCTGCTACCGCAGCTTGGGCAACGGGATGGTCAGTGTTGTATAGACGCAGGACTAAAGCGGCGCTGTTGTGGACAAACACATCAGGATCGCGCAGCGCCGCGATGAGCGGTTCTATGGCAGGTTCACCCAATTTCCCCAGCGCGAGGGCGATGGATCCCTGGACACGTACATCTGGGTCGTGCAGGGCGGCAATCAATGGCTCGATGGCGCGAGGGTCGCCTAATTTGCCCAGTGCTTCGGCCGCACGCCTGAGTACATATACATTCGGGTCGTACAGAGCAGCAATGAGTGGTCTAACGGCATGGAGATGGCTTAACTCTCCAAGCGACTCGGCGGCATTGCGGCGGACACTTCCAGCAGAGTCGTGTAGCGCGGCAATCAACGGTTCGACGGCACGGAAGTCATGCAATCTGCCTAACGCACCGGCGGCGCTGCTGCGGACACTCTCAGCGGAGTCATACAGCGCGGCGATCAACGGTTCGACGGCACGGAGATCCCCCAAGTTACCCAGGGTCCCGGCGGCGTAGCTGCGAACTTCTGCATCTACGTCATGCAGTGCAGTCAGCGCCGCAGGCAGCGCAAGAGAGTCGCGCAGCCGCAGGTGCAGAAAGCGAAAGCTAGGATACGGTTCCCAGCCTCGACCGACCGGTTCATCTCCTGCCGAACGCAGCAGGTCGAGACGCTGAGAGAGGGCGATCACAGAGCCCGCCTCATGAACGTCTATGTCTGTTATCAGGATGCGGGCGTCATCGTCCCGATAACCACTCATCGCTTTCACAAGCCCCTTCCCTAAGTGATGCTTCAATTCGGCAGCGGAGTAGGGCAGCGGGACATTGGGCTGGCGGGCCTGCTCGTGTGCCCAGCGTTGGTCAATGAAGGCGTCCCAGATGCGGTTGTTGAAGTCGCCCTTGCTCAGGTCACGCAGGGTGTGGGCATCTTCGGGGGCATCTCTGAAACCGACGCGGAATAGAGCCAAGAGCAGCGGGGTGCGGAGGGCATCTTTAAGGGAGGCGTCCGAGGTCACGCTCTCCC